>JANNXB010000044.1:0-5682 GCA_031409355.1 Betaproteobacteria bacterium
ATGCAGCACGAGCTGCCTGCCTGCCTCCACTTTCGCGGCGAGCATCGACAACCGCTGCCGAATCGCCTGCTTGTCCCACAGCGGCGCGCCGAAGGCCTTGCGCGTGCGCACGTACTCCAGCGTGAGCTCGATCGCGCGCGACGCCTCACCCATCGCCATGGCGGAGATCGCGATGCGCTCGTTCTGGAAGTTCTTCATGATGGAATAGAAGCCGCGATGCTCCTCGCCCAGCAGGTTGGCGGCCGGCACGCGGCAGTCGTCGAACACCAGTTCAGCGGTATCGGAGGAGCGCCAGCCCATTTTCTCGAGCTTGCGCCCGACCGAAAAGCCCTTCGTCCCCTTTTCGACGATGAAGATGGAGATGCCCTTCGAGCCGCCGGCCGGATCGGTCTTCGCGGCGACGAAATAGACGTCCGCAAGCGCGCCGTTGGTGATGAACATCTTCGTGCCCTTCAGCACGTAATCGTTGCCGTCCCGTCTTGCGCTGGTGCGGATGGATTTCACGTCCGACCCGGCATCGGGCTCGGTGACGGCGACCGCGGTGATCAACTCGCCGGAAATGATCTTCGGCAGGAAACGCTTGATCTGCTCCGGCGAACCCGCGTTGACCAGGTGCGGCGAAGCCATGTCGGTGTGCACGAGCACGGTGATCGCGAAGCCGCTGAAGGTGGAACGGCCCAGCTCCTCCGCGAGCAACGCGGTCGCCCGCGCATCCAGCGCGCCGCCGCCGAATTCCTCGCCATAGCGCAGGCCGAGGAAGCCCAGCTTGCCCATCTCGCGCAGCACCTCACGCGGCACGAAGCCCTGCTCTTCCCAGGCGTGGGCCTTGGGAACGACTTCCTTCTCGACGAAACGGCGGATGCTTTCCTGCAACAGGCGCAAGGTATCGGCGATGTCTTCCATCGCCGGGATTATCGCCTGCCGGGCTAGCGCATGCCGAGCGCGCGATCCACCGAAAGCGAACCTGCGCCGCGCCCCGCCAGGTAGAGCAGCGCCACCGCCCAGGTGAGGTGGGTCGGCCAGGCGTCCGGATAGACGAAGACCTGGATCACCGCCGTCATCCCCAACAGGCCGAGTGCCGAGAGGCGCGTCGCCAGTCCCAGCACCAGCAGCAGGGGCAGCAGGTGTTCGGCGTAGGTCGCCATGTGCGCGGCGAAATCGGGCGGCAGCAGCGGCACCTTGTAGTCCTCGCGGAACAGCGTGTAGGCGCTCTCGTTCACCGTGAGGAAGCCGTCGACCTTGGTGCGGCCCGAGAGGAAGAACACCGCACCGATGCCGACGCGCGCGGCAACCGCCAGGAAACTGTGGCCCACCAGATGCTCGATCCTGTCCGCCAGCGAATTCCAGACCTGCTTCATTGCCGCTCCCCGATAGTGAATGCGCCTGCGGCGAGCAAGCGTGCCAGCAGCCCGGCAAGGTCTCCGACCGGCACGGCGTCGGCTGCCTCCGCCAGCGGCACACCCGCCGCGCAGGCATCCATGAAGGCACAGTCAGCCTGGTTCAGTTCCAGCCACGCCACGGCGTCGCCCGGCCGCACGATCAATGCGCCTTCGCCGCGCCAATCGATTTCCGGTTCATCGCCGGCCGACGCATCGCCGCGATTGCGCGACCAGATCGTGAATGCGGGAAGCGCAAACCATGCCCAGCGCGCGGCTGCATGCGGCCTGAGAACCCTGTCCCCGAGAATCTCCGGCGCCAGCCGGGCCAGCGCCTGTGCGTGCAGCGGCGCTTCATCGGCGGCGGCATGGCTTTCGCTCCAGAACCGGTCCAGCCGGGCGACCGCCGGCAGATAGGGAAATTCCGCCGCCGGTCCGAAGCCGGCAAGGAAATCCGCGAACCCGGCGCCGTACTCGAGCAGCATCGGCACCCGCGGCGGATCCTGGCGCGCGTAAACCGCCGCCGCGGCGCGAAACCATTCTTCGCCCACCAGCCGCGCGACAGCGGGAAAGTTCGCCTGCAAGGCATCGATGCAACCCTTCAGGACGGTATTGCGATACACCGGATGCGCAGGACCTCCGGCTGAAAAAAGAGAGCGCGCGAATCCATCCTGAAACCGCGAGAGATTTCCGGCGAGCATCATGCGGCCCTCTGCAACGGCACGCGCAGCGCCGCCTGCGCCCGCTCCCGCTCGCCGAGCAATGCCCCGAACGCGGGGAGGTTGCCGTCGCGTTCGATCAGGGTCGGCCGCGGGCCGATGCGCGCGATCAATCGTTCGTAGAGCGCCCAGACCTCGGGCGCCACCGGCGCGTCGTGTGAATCCACCAGCAAGGCCTGCCCCAGCGCGGCATCGGGCATGTGCCCCGCGAGATGGACTTCCATCACGAGTTCGCCCGGAAATGCGTCGATGTAGCCTTCGGCCGAGCCGCCGATATTGCGCGCGCTCACGAACACGTTGTTCACGTCCAGCAGCAGCCCGCAGCCACTGCGGCGCGAGAGCTCGGAAAGAAAATTTATTTCATCCCAGGCATGGCCTTCGATTGGCAGGTAATGCGACGGGTTCTCGATGGCGAGCCTGCGACCAATCGCGTCCTGGACGCGGCCGACGTTCGCGGCGATGCGATCGAGCGCCTCGTCGCTGCGGGGAAAGGGCAGGAGGTCCGGGTAATACGCGCCCTGCGCCGCGGACCAGGCCAGGTGCTCGGACACCAGCACGGGTTCGAACCGCTTCACCAGCGCGGCAAAGCGCGCGAGATGGGCAGCGTCAGGCTCGGCGTCCGACGCGAGCGACAGTGCGACGCCGTGCAGCGACAGCGGATGCCGCGCGCGAATCGCCTCCAGCCAGCGCAGGCGCGGACCGCCGGCGACCATGTAATTTTCCGGATGAACCTCGAACCACAGCCCGTCCGCGGGCGCGGCGAGCGCCTCGGTGTAGTGCGAGGGCTTGAGGCCAAGCCCGGCGGACGGTGCCGTGGTCGAGTTCACGCCTGGCTCAGCTCTTGACCGGTGCCAGCGAGCCCATGCCGGTCGGGGTCTTCATCGTGGCGCAGGTACCCTTGGCGACGTACTTCCAGGCGTTTGCCTGGTAGTCCACCTTGTTGGTGCCTGCGCAGGTGGTGCCGGGGCCGGCGGCACAGTCGTTCTTGCCGGCCAGCGAGATGCCGTAGCAGCGTTCCTTCTCCCCCTTGATGGAGGCGCCCTTGTCCTGGGCGACGGCGGATCCGGTGGCGAGCACGCCCGCGGAGAACGCGGCCAGTGCGGCGATGGTGAGGGTGCGATTCATGTTTCAGGCTCCTGTTCGACTAAGTTGGATTTGAGCGACCATGCAGTCCCCCGATCCCGAAAACCGGGTCCGGGCCGCGCGATCTGTGCGTTAGTTCGGCCTGGGGAGCGGTTTCGTTACAGGGGTCCTGGAAATATTTGTTTTCACCGTCCTGTAACCAGCCAGCCCCCTGGTGCGAAAGGAGAGATAAGCAAGCGTGCGGGAAACCGAGGACCGGTTGAGCAGGCTGTTGCGGCACGCCCTCGCGGGCGATGCCGCGGCCTATCGCATCTTCCTCGGCGAACTGGGCGCGCATTTGCGCGGCTTCCTGCGCCGGCGCCTGGAGCGCCTGCCCGACGAAATAGAGGACCTTGTGCAGGAAACGCTACTCGCGGTTCACAACCAGCGCCACACCTACGATCCCGGCCAGCCGCTGACCGCGTGGGTGCACGCCATCGCGCGCTACAAGCTGGTGGACCTGCTGCGCCGGCGCGCCTCGCGCGAAGCGCTCGATCTGCCGCTCGATGACGAGCAGGAATGGCTCGCGGCGCCCGAGGCCGAAGCGGCGGGAACGAAACGCGACCTCGCGGCGCTGCTCGAGCGCCTGCCCGACCGCCACCGCCTGCCGATCATCCATATGAAGCTCGAAGGCCTCTCGGCGGCGGAAACCGCGCGCCGCACCGGCATGTCCGAATCCGCCGTCAAGGTAGGCGTGCACCGCGGGCTGAAGGCGCTCGCGGCTATGATCCGGGAAGAGCCATGAAAACCGACGACCTCATCGCCATGCTCGCCACCGGCGCCGGTGCGGTGGATGCAGGGGTGTCGCGGCGGCGGTTCATCCTCGCGCTCGGCTGGGGCGGATTCGGCACGCTGCTGCTGATGGTCGTCCTGCTCGGGGTGCGCTCCGACCTCCCGCGCATGGCGCTCGAGCCGATGTTCTGGACCAAGCTCGCCTTCTGCGCGGTACTTGCAGCGGCGGCACTTGCCGTGGCGACGCGCCTGGCGCGCCCGGGAGCCCGGGCGGCAGGCGTCGCATCGATGCTCGCCGTGCCGCTGCTCGCGATGTGGCTGCTGGCTGTACTCGCTCTAACCAACTCGACGGGTGCCGAACGCGAAGCGCTGGTGTTCGGCACCACCTGGCGCTCCTGCCCCTTCAATATCGCCTTGCTCTCGCTTCCCCTGTTCGCGGGATTGCTCTGGGCGATGAAAGGCCTCGCGCCCACCCGCCCCGCGCTGGCGGGAGCTGCAGCAGGATTCCTCTCCGGTGCTGCGGCCGCGCTTATCTATTCACTGCATTGCCCCGAACTGGGCGCGCCGTTCCTTGGCATCTGGTATCCGCTGGGGATGCTGATTCCGGCCGCAGCAGGCGCAATTCTTGGACCCCGCCTGCTGCGCTGGTAGCTTGACTAGGTATGCCGCGCCGCTAGCTTGCGCTGGAAAAAGTATGCGAGCGCCACCAGCCCCGTGCCAGTCGCAAGGAACACTGGCACCGTGCCGCGCGCATCCACCACCAGCGACGCGAGCCAGACGCCGGCCGCCTGCCCGGTGAAGAGCGAGAACGCGAACAGCGCCATCGCCGCGCCGCGCGAGTCGGTCGATATCTGCGTGGCGTGCACCTGCAGCGTGTTGTGCATCATGATGAGTCCCATGCCCTGCGCCACCAGGCAGGGAATCGCCCAGAGCGGGCCGGGCGCGATGGCGAATCCCGGAAGCCCCACGCACAGGAGCACCCCCCCGGCGATGACGAGGCCGCGCTCGCCCAGGCGCGGCACCAGGCGCCCGGCGAGCGCCGCGTACAGCAGGCCGCCCAGCGCGGCGAACGCGACCAGGGCCCCGCTCATAGTGATGCTCAGGCCGAGCGCGTTGTGCGCGTGGAATGCGGCGAAAGCCATCCCACCCTGAGACAGCGCGCCCTCGATGGCGACGGTCGCAAGCAAGATGCGCACCCAGGGGTTGCGCAAAAGGCCGAACATGGCGGCGAAGGACTGTAGCAGCGTCTGGCTGCGGCCCGCGACGGACTGCGTCGCCGGGTTGCCGCGCAATTCGCGCCACAGCAGGAACGCGACGACGACGTACAGCCCGCTCAACGCGAAGAACACGCTGCGCCAGCCGAAGTGTTCCCCGAGCGCGCCCGCAGCGGTCGTCGCCAGCGCCCCGCCCAGCATGAAGCCGATGAGCAGGCGCGCCAGCACCGGCTGGCGGCGCTCGTAGGGCACGGCATCGCCGATCCAGGCGATGGCGAGCGGCGCGATGGCGCCGATGGTCGCGCCGCTGGCGAAGCGCGCCAGCACCAGCAGCGGCAGGGACGGCGCGAAAGCGCAGGCCAGGTTGCCCGCCGCCGAAACCGCGGTGACCCAGAAAATCATCCTGAACTTGCCGACGCGGTCGGCAATCGGGCCGTTGACCAGCTGCAGCGCACCGTACGCGACGGCGAACGCGGTGATCACCGCCGAGGCGCCGCCCGCAGTGGTGCCGAAGTATTC
>JANNXB010000045.1:0-2709 GCA_031409355.1 Betaproteobacteria bacterium
CGACACCACTCCCACGGGCACGGTCTTCAGTTCCGCCGAAGACATGAAAATCAGCGCGTAGATGAACTCGTTCCACGACAGCGTGAAGGCGAAGATACCGGCCGACAGAATCCCCGGGATCGCCACCGGGAAGATGATGCGCACCATCGCGCCGAAGCGCGTCGCGCCGTCGATGCGGGCGCACTCCTCCAGCTCCTTCGGGATCGTCTTGAAATAGCCCATCAGGAGCCACGTACAGAACGGGATCAGGAACGTCGGGTAGGTCAGCATCAACGCCCAGGGCGTGTTGCCCAGATGCAGGTCGCGGATGATGTCGGCGAGCGGAATGAACAACAGCGTCTGCGGCACGAGGTAGGTGACGAAGATGATGGTGCCGAGGAACTCCGAACCGCGGAATTTCAGGCGCGCCAGCGCATAGCCGGCAAACATGCCGCAGATGAGCGAGATGATGGTGGAGACAAGCGCGATCAGCATGGTGTTCCACAGCCATTTCGGGAACGCGGTGGTCTGAAGCAGGCCCTTGAAGTGTTCGAGGGTCGGTTCCAGCGTCCAGAACGGGGTGGCGCTCGCCTGCCGCCAGGTGCGGTAGAGCTCGCCGTCAGGGCGTACCGCGGTCACCGCCATCCAGTAGAACGGGAACAGCGTGAACAGGATGAACACCGCCATCGGCAGGTAGAAGAGAACCCACTTTTTCCACTTGCGCTCGATCACCATGGCTCAGTGCCCTTCCATGCGCTTCATGAAGCGCAGCTGGATCCACACCACCGCGAACAACACCGGGAACATGAAGAGCGACAGCGCCGCGCCCTCGCCCAGCAGCCCGGAGGCGACCCCCACCTGGTAGGCGTAGGTGGCAATCAGGTGGGTGGAGTTCGCTGGCCCGCCGCCGGTGAGCACATAGATGAGCTGGAAATCCGAGAACGTCTGGATCACCGAGAACACCACCACCACCAGCGTCACCGGCAGGAGCAGCGGCCAGGTGACGTGCCAGTAGCGGTTCCAGGCGTTGGCGCCATCTAGCGCTGCCGCTTCGTGCAGATCCGGACTGATGGTCTGCAGCCCCGCCAAGAGCGTGATGGCAAAGAACGGCATGCCGCGCCAGGTATTGACGAGCACGGCGCACCACATCGCCCAGTCGCCGTCCGAGAGGAACGGCAGCCGGTCG
The DNA here is from genome assembly GCA_031409355.1 of Betaproteobacteria bacterium. Taxonomy (GTDB): domain Bacteria; phylum Pseudomonadota; class Gammaproteobacteria; order Burkholderiales; family SG8-39; genus RBG-16-66-20. The sequence continues at coordinate 1,166 of JANNXB010000045.1, forward strand.
GTGATTATGCCGCTGTGATACAGAAGCCAGTTCATCACGCTGAATGTCGGATCGAACATCCAGCGCCAGGCGAAGGCCGAGAGCACCGTCGGGATGATGAACGGCAGCAGCATCGAGGCGCGGATGATCCGCTTGAAGCGGAAGCTGCGATTGAGCAGCAGCGCCAACCACATTCCCAGCGCCAGTTTGAAGATCGTCGCCCAGAACGTGTAGAAGACCGTGTTCTTGAACGCCATCTGGAAGATGGTGTCGTCCCAGGCCTTGGTGAAGTTGGCCAGGCCCACGAACTGGCCCGGATCGCCCACCCGAATGCTGGTGAGCGAATACCACAGCGCCATCACGAACGGGTAGGCGATGAAGATCAGCAGAATCGCCAGGCCCGGCACGAGAAGCACCGTCGCGAGCAGCTTTTCGCTCTCCAGCATCCGGGTCAGGCGCGAGACGCGACCGCGCTCGGCGGGGGCCGCCATGCTCGCGCCCCCCGCTCCGGCTACGACGGGATCCTTCAAGGCCGGTCGATCAGGTGTAGATCTTGCCCAGCTCGCCCGCGGCCCACTTGACCGATTCTTCGGGCTTCATTTTGCCGCTCGCGGCCTGCGCGTACATCACGGTAATGATGTACTTGTTCCACGCCTCCGCGGCGCGCTTGTCCGGCGGCCCGCCAAAGCCCATCGCGCGCTTCTGATTGTTCGGCGCGGTCTTGAATGGCAGCATCACCGGGTCGTTGTTCCACATCGGGTGTTTCTCCCATTCGCGGGAGATTCCAACGGCGAAGCCCTTCTGCACCGTGAACCACTTCTCGTAATTGGCCTTGGTATGCGCCCAGCGCAGGAACTCCTTCGCGCCCTTGGCGTTCTTCGAATACTTCATCACCATGTGGTTGAACGCCGTGTGATACGCCTCCAGTCCCTTGGGCCCGGCAGGCAGCGCAGCATGCAGGATATCGGTATGCATCGGCGCGCCTTTCTCGGTCTTGAACTTGTCGGCGCCATTCAGCGCCGCGACGTAGATCGAGGCACCGTTCAGCGTCGCGCTGATGTCGCCGGAGAGGAAGGCGCGATTGTTGTTGCTGTCGTCCCAGGCCAGGCCGCCTTCGTCGTGCGCGTCCTTCCAGAACTGGGTCATGAAGCGCACCGACTCGATGGTCTCCTTGGAGTTGAGCACCACCTTGCCCTTGGCGTCCACTTCCTGGCCGCCGTAGGACCACAGCAGCGGGTAGGTGAAAGTCGGCGCGTCGCCGAAGGTGTTACCCAGCGTCTGGCCGATCGGCCGCTTGGCCGCCTTCAGCTTCTTGCCGGCCTCGTGATAGGCCGCCCAGGTCTTGGGGAATTCCTTCAGGCCGATTTCCTCGAACCAGGACTTGCGGTAGGCGATCATGCCGGGAACCACGGCCCAGGGCATCGATACCCATTGCGAGCCGACCTTGTTCAGCTGCTGTGAGGCAGCGTAGATCCCGCCCTGGGCCTTGCCGACTTCGTCAGCGATGTCACTCACGTCCACCGCGCTCGAGGCATAGAGGTGCGGCAGATTGTTCAGCAGCATCA
>JANNXB010000046.1:0-3100 GCA_031409355.1 Betaproteobacteria bacterium
CCGGATCCTCTTCATCTCGAGCGAGTCGGGCCTGAACATCCCGCGCGAGATGATCCACTACGGCATGTCGAAGACCGCGCAGCTCGCCATCTCGCACGGCCTGGCGATGGAACTCACCGGCACCGGCGTCACCGTGAACGCGGTTCTGCCCGGCCCCACGCGCACCGAGAACACCGAGCGCCTGCGCGCCGATCGCGCCAAGGCGGCCGGCAAGAGCGTGCAGGAGATCGAGGAAGGCTTCTTCCGCGACTACCGCCCCACGTCGATCCTGCGGCGCTTCACCTCCGCCGACGAAGTCGCCAACCTGGCCGTCTACCTCTGCGGCACGGGCGCCTCGGCCACCACCGGCGCCGCGCTGCGCGCCGACGGCGGCGTCGTCAACCAGATCATGTGATGACCACTCTGCACATCGGCGCGGCTACGGCCGCGCGCATCGAGGAAACCTACGAGCCGAACTTCGACGCGGCGAGGTTTTTCCCGGACTGGGATCCCGCGGTTCTTGAGGAACACGCGGGCTGGCTCCTGCCCGGCCACTATGATCCCGCCTCCGGCATGCTCAAGCTGAGCGTGCACAGCTGGCTCCTCACGGTGGGCGGCAAGCGCATCCTCATCGACGCCTGCGTCGGCAACCACAAGCCGCGGCCGGTGCGGCCGCTGTGGCACATGATGAACACGCCCTGGCTCGAGCGCCTCGCCGCGGCCGGCGCGCGGCCCGAGCAGGTCGACATGGTGATGTGCACCCACCTGCACGTGGACCACATCGGCTGGAACACGCGCCTGGACAACGGCCGCTGGGTGCCGACCTTCCCCAACGCGCGCTACGTCTTCAGCCGGGAGGACTACGAGCACTACCTGGCGCTGGACCGCGATCCGCAGAAAGGGCCCGTCAACCAGGGCTCGTTCCGCGACTCCATCCTGCCGGTGGTCGAGGCCGGCCTCGCGCAGATGGTGTCGGGCGCCGTGGCGCTGGATGAAAACCTGACCGTGGACCCCGCGCCCGGCCACACGCCCGGCACCATCGCCATCAAGCTGGAATCGCGCGGCGAAAAAGCCCTCTTCTGCGGCGACATCCTGCACCACGCGCTGCAGGTCTACCGCCCGCAATGGAACAGTTTCGCCTGCGCCGACGCCGCCAACGCGCGCGCGAGCCGCCGCAAGGCGCTCGAACACTGCGCCAGCGGCGCGCTGCTGATGCCGGCGCACTTCGGCGCGCCTTTCGCGTGCCGCATCGAAAGCAAGGGCGACGGCTTCGTGCCGCGCTTCATTTAACCGGGGAGAAGAGATGGCGAAGAAATCGAAGGTCAAGCGCAGCAAGGCGTACACGGAAGGCCTGAAAATCCGCCGGCGCTGGCTCGGCAAGGCCTATGTCGACAAGGCGTTCAGGGACGCCGACGACTTCACCATCGACCTGCAGCACTACGTCACCGAGCACGCCTGGGGCGCGAGCTGGGCGCGCGGCGTGCTGCCGCTGAAAACGCGCGCCTTCATGAACCTCGCCATGATCTCCGCGCTAAACCGGCCGCACGAGCTGGAGATCCACCTGCGCGCCGCGATCCGCAACGGCATGACCAAGGCGGAGATCAAGGAAGCCTTCCTGCACGTCGCCTGCTACTGCGGCGCGCCGGCGGCGCTGGACAGCTTCCGCATCGCGAAGAAGATTTTCGCCGAGGCAAAGCGCTAGGCGGCCGTCCCGTGCAGTGGCTCATCCCGTTCATCCCCTGGATCGGCGGCCTCCTCGCCCTCGGCTGCCTGCTGCAGGCGTTCAAGAATTTCCGCCGCAAGAGCCTGAGCAAGGCGCTGCCCACCTCGCGCGCCCTGGCGGTGTTCATCGGCCTGGTCGAGATGAAGGGCGCCGCTGAGTGCCAGAAGCCCCTGCGCGCCCGGCTCACCGACATCCAGTGCATCCACCACGAATGGTTCATCGACGAGGAATACGAGAGCGAGAAGACCGATTCCAAAGGCGATTCGACCACGAGCAGGGGCTGGACCAACGTCGACAAAGGCCGCTCGACGATCGCCTTCCACGTCAAGGACGCGACCGGCGCCATTCTCGTGCTGCCGCAGGGCGCGGAAGTGGACGCGCCGGTGACACTCGACCGCACCTGCCGCTCCAGCGATGCGCTGTACTACGGCAAGGGCCCGCGCAATGAAATCTCGGATTCCACCGGCCGCCGGCGCTTCCGGGAGAAGGCGATCCGGCTGCACAGCCAGGTCTACGTCGTGGGCAAGGCGCGCGAGCGCAAGGACGTGGTGGCCGCGGAGATCGCCGAGGACGAGCGAGCGCTGCTGTTCCTCATCTCCGGGCGCACCGAGAAGGCCGTGCAATCTTCGTTCGGGCGCTACGGGATTTCATGGACGATCTTCGGCCTGCTGTTGCTGCTCGCCGGACTGGCGCTCGGCGACCTGATGGCCGACCGGCTCTACAAGCGCGAGTCCTGGTACTACCCCGCCTGGGGCGGCGGCACCTATGGCGGTGCGTGGATCGCGGCCTGGGTCTGGAACGTGTTCAACGACCTGATTGGCCTGCGCAACCGGGTGCGCGAGGGCTGGGTGCTGATCGACATCCAGTTGAAGCGCCGCCACGACCTGATCCCGAACCTGGTGCGCATCGTCGGCGCGCTGCGCGACCACGAGCGCACGGTGCAGGAACAACTCGCCGCGCTGCGCGGCCAGGCGGGCGCCACGATGCCCGGCCGCGCGGGGCCCGACCCGCTGGCGCTGCGACCGGCGCTCGCCGTGGTGCAGGAGAAATACCCGGTGCTGAAGGCAATGCCTGCGTTCCAGAAGCTGCAGCAGCAGCTGATCGAGACCGAGGAGCGCATCGCGCTCGCGCGCGACTACTACAACAACATCGCGACGCACTTCAACACCCGCATCGAGCAGGCCCCGGACAACATAGTCTCGATGCTGACCCTGACGCGGCGCTTCCCGCTGATCACGGCCCAGGACTTCGAGCGCGCCTCGATCAAGGTCGAGTTCGCCCGTTAAGCCGCGCTCAGGCGTCGACGAACGGCCCGATGTTCGCGCGCGCGAACGCGGGCCGCGCCTGGATTGACTTCCACCACGCGGTGACGCGAGGGTGCTTCTCCGCGGTCAGCGC
>JANNXB010000047.1:0-2578 GCA_031409355.1 Betaproteobacteria bacterium
CTCCGGCGCGGCCTGGAAACGCCCTCGCCCGCGGCGATAGAAGTACATCGGCGCCGAGTGCAGCTTCAGCAACACCCCAACGCTCTCGACGACCGCCGGGTCCCGACCGACATAGTCGCGCGCCAGGTCCTGGAAGCCGAACTCGACCCCCTTGCGGCATTGCCAGAGAAAATCGGTATCCAGGCCGTCGGCGTACTTGCGCGCCTCCGCGAGCAGCTCGCCGGCAGAGGGCCGCTCGAAGGTGAGGACCACGTTGGCTGCCTTGATCTTCGAACGGCGTCCGTGCGGACTTTCGATCTGGAACGAAGCCGGGCTTTGCGACAGCACCGCGCCCGCCTTGTACTCGCCGTCTTCTTCGTAGAGAACTTGCATAGGGGTGCGGATTATAGGCGCATGCTGCATCGCACCAAGATCAGTCAAGGCGGCGGTCAACCGCGCTTGAGATCGCGATAAAAATTCTCGTGACTGCCGAGCAGGAGCAACGCCCGCGTAGTTGGATTCCATTCATAGGCAAGCAGCATCTGCTGGCGGTTGAGCGGAAACTTATGGACGTATACGCCGGCCAGGTCGCCCTTTTTCGCCTCACCGATCTCTGGATTGGCGACAATCGTACGGACCGCATCGTCCACCACGACTTGATGGCTGGCAACGAGCTTCTTGTATACCCGCTTGAACGCGGGCATTTGCAGTACGACGATCTCAGCCATGCCGGCGCGGCGGCCGCGCTTTGGACGCCGCCTTCTTCGCCGGCTTGAGATCGAACGGCTCGGCGAGCGCCCGGTCACTGTGTTTGCTGATCAGCAGTTCGCGCACAAAATCGACCGGCAGGTCCGGGTTTTCCAGGGCCGTCTTCCCGACCAGCGCCCAGAACTCGATCTGCTGCGGAATCGAACGGCGCTCCGCGCCGGCCACACGTTGTGCGGCGAGATAGATGTCGTCGTCGATGCGGATCGCTGTGCCCATGTCGTCCCCTAAATGTGTAGTGAATCGCGACAATTGTAGCAAATCGATACGTTCGCGCCCATCAAAAGATCTACTCAACGGCGGTTTGAAGTTTTACGTCCACTATTCGACCTTGATTCCGGCAAATTGCAGGATCCTGGATATGTGCTCGCGAAAACTCTGCAGCGAGTGGTCGCCCCCGGCGCGTATCGCCGCACGGGCGCCTTCGTATTTGCGTGCCGCTTCGCGCCAGTCGAGGACTTCGTCCCCGGTTTCCAGCAGCAGCAGGTATTTCTCCGGGTCGATGCGTTCCACCACCAGGGAGCGCCAGCCCTTGAGGTGCGCGCGCGTCAATTCGTAGGGCTGGCCGGTATGCAGGTTCTTCTGCGTTCCCAGGTAGGCCTCGAGGCCGATGTGCGGCGTGATCGCCGGGTTGATGAGCACGGCGCGGCAGCCCAGTTTTTCCGCGAGGTACGTGGCATAGAACCCGCCCAGCGAGCTGCCCAGGAGCGTGATCTCTGCCGGACTGCGGCCCTCGATCGTCTTCTCGATCATGCCGATCGCCTCGCGCGGCGTGTCCGGCAGCTCGGGACAGGCATACAGATGTCCCTGTCCCCTGCCCTCCAGATGCGCCTTCATCACTGTCGCCTTGTGGGAGGCGGGCGAGCTGTTGAAGCCGTGAAGGTAGACGAGCATAAGGCTCAGAGCGCCCCCAGCAACTTCTGATGGATACCGCCGAAGCCGCCGTTGGACATCACGAGGATCTGGTCACCGTCCCTCGCCTCGGCGACGATGGCCGCGACCAGCCGGTCCAGGTTCGCTTCGCATCCGACCCGCGGCCCGAGCGGCGCGAACACGCTTGCTGCATCCCAGGAAAGGCCGGCATTGTAGATGTACACCTGATCGGCAAGCGCAAAGCTCTCCGGAAGCGCATCTTTCATGATGCCGCTCTTGAGCGTGTTCGAGCGGGGCTCGAAGACGGCGAGGATGCGGCCGTCCCGGTGCTGATGGCGCAACCCGGCGATGGTTTCGCGAATGGCGGTCGGGTGATGCGCGAAGTCGTCATAGACGCTCACGCCGCGGACTTTGCCTTTCAGCTCCAGGCGCCGCCGCACGCCGCCAAAGCGAGAAAGCGCTTCGATGGCCTCTTCCGGCGCGACGCCCGCATGGCGCGCAGCCGCGATGGCGGCGAGGCCGTTTAGCCGGTTGAACTCCCCTGCCAGCCCCCACTTCAGGCGGCCGATCGCTCTCCCCTGCCACGCAATCTCAGCCGTGCCCTCGCGATCAGGTTCCCCGATCTCCAAACCGCCCGCCACGCCGAGCTCTTCGATTGGCGTCCAGCATCCTTGGCCGAGAACGCGCTTTAGCGCCCCGTCTCTGCCGTTTACCACCAGCCGGCCTGAACTGGGGATAGTACGCACCAGATGATGGAATTGACGCTCAATCGCTGCAAGATCGTCGAAGATGTCAGCATGATCGAACTCAAGATTGCTCAAAACAGCGGTCTTTGGCCGGTAATGCACGAATTTGGAGCGCTTATCGAAGAAGGCCGTGTCGTACTCGTCCGCTTCGATCACGAAGTGCACGGCCTCGGTGGACCGCGCCGAGACTTTGAGGTCGGGCGCCACCCCACCAA
>JANNXB010000048.1:0-5763 GCA_031409355.1 Betaproteobacteria bacterium
TTAACCTGTTCGACCTCGGTCCAAGCCTTCCAGATCCGATCGCGCGGCGCGTCGAAAACGCGCGAGATGATGAAAGGCGCAGTCACAGATCCACCACGACCTTGAAGCCGCCGTAGATCATGCGCTTTGCGTCGAACGGCATTTTCTTTGGATCCATCATGTTGGCGAGGCGCTTGTCCTTCATCACCTTCTTCAGCACGCTGTCGCGGTGCTTGCGGTTCCTGTAGACGATCCAAGAAAACCAGACCGTCTCGCTGTCCTTGCGCTTTACGCTGCGCGGGAAGGACGTGGTCTTGCCCCACTTCACGTCATCCGCGACGCATTCCCGGTACTCGAGCGCACCGTGATCACGCCAGACCTTGCCCGCCTTGCGCGCCATGGCGCGGTAGGCCTGCAGGCTGCGCTTCGGCACCGGTACTACGAATCCGTCCACGTAGCTCATGATTTCACTTCTCCGTTAAGAAATTGTTCGATCTTGATATAGGTATCGGTCCAGCCGCGCAAGCGCCCTAGAATGTCCAAGTGAACTCAAAGCCTTACGAAACCCTGACGCCAGACGCGGTGCTCGATGCGCTGGAAAGCGTGGGCTTGCGCGGCGACGGCCGCCTGCTGGCGCTGAACAGCTACGAGAACCGCGTCTACCAGGTCAGCCTGGAAGATGATTCCTACGTAGTGGCGAAGTTCTACCGCCCGAACCGATGGAGCGAAGCGCAGCTGCTGGAGGAGCACGCGTTCGCGGCCGAACTGGTGGAACGCGAGATCCCGGTCGTGGCGCCGTTCGTGCTGGACGGCAAGACCCTCAATACCTTCAACGACATCCGTTTCGCGGTGTTTCCGCGCCGTGGCGGCCGCGCGCCCGAGCTGGAAAGCGAGGAGGTCCTGGTATGGATCGGGCGCTTCCTCGGCCGCATCCACGCCGTGGGCGGGACGCGGCCGTTCAAGGTCCGCCCGACGCTGGACGTGGAGACCTTCGGCACCGAGCCGCGCAACTGGCTGATCGCCTCCGGCATGATCCCGGAGGATCTGAAAGACTCCTGGATCACCACGGTCGACCTTGCGTTGCGGTCGGTCCGGAACCATTTCGAGATCAGGGAAACCCGGGCCATCCGCCTGCATGGCGACTGCCATGCCGGCAACATCCTCTGGACCGAGGGCGGCAATACCACGCTCGGCGGGCCGCACTTCGTCGACCTGGACGACGCGCGCATGGGGCCGGCGGTGCAGGACCTGTGGATGCTGCTGGCCGGCGACCGGCCGACCGCCACCCGGCAGCTGCGCGCCATGCTGGAAGGCTATGAGCAGTTTCACGCCTTCAACCGGGAACAACTGGGGCTGATAGAACCGCTCCGGACGCTGCGCCTCATCCACTACTCGGCCTGGCTCGCGCGCCGCTGGGACGATCCCGCGTTTCCCGCGGCGTTTCCGTGGTTCGGCACGCACCGCTACTGGCAGGATCGCATCCTCGAGCTGCGGGAACAGACCTCCAACATGGACGAAGCGCCGCTGGACGTATAGATTCACGCCTTTTTCACGCGTCCGGGGATCCCGCACAAGATGTATCTATTCGCCGCCACCGTATTCACCAGCGCATTCCTGCTGTTCCTGGTGCAGCCCATCATCGCCAAGCAGATCCTGCCGTGGTTCGGCGGCAACGCCTCGGTCTGGACCGTATGCATGGTGTTCTTCCAGCTGGTGCTGCTCGGCGGCTATGCGTATTCGGATGCCCTGGTGCGCAAGTGCGCGCCGCGCGCGCAGGCCATCATCCACACGGCGCTGCTGGTCGCGAGCCTCGCCTTCCTGCCGATCCTGGCCGCGGAGAGCTGGAAACCTTCGCCCGACACCGAACCGACCGCGCGCATCCTGCTGCTGCTGGTCATGACCATCGGCCTGCCCTACTTCCTGCTCTCGACCACCGGCCCGCTGGTGCAGGCCTGGTTCGCGCGCAGCTATCCGGGCGGCACGGTGTATCGCCTGTTCGCGCTCTCCAACCTCGCCTCGCTCGCAGCGCTCGTCGCCTATCCGCCGCTGATCGAGCCGGCGACTTCCCTCCAGACGCAGTCCTGGGCCTGGAGCGCGGTCTACGTCGTGTTCGCGGTGCTGTGCGCGGTATCGGCGTGGACGGCCGCGAAACGGCCTGTTGTTTTAATGAAAGATGATTCTAAAAAAGAAGAAAAAGAAGACAACCCGCCGCGCACCGCCGACTACCTGCTCTGGCTCACCCTCTCTGCCCTCGGCTCGCTGATGCTGCTGGCGGTGACCAGCCACATCACGCAGAACGTGGCCTCGGTGCCCTTCATCTGGATCGTGCCGCTGGTGCTTTACCTGCTGTCCTTCATCCTCGTCTTCGACGTGGGCGGCGCGCGCGCGAAGAGCGGCTGGTACATGCGCGCCTGGGGGCTGCCAGTGCTCTTCGCCCTGATGGTCGGGATGTCCTGGCTGCTCTACGACAACCTGGGCGTGATGGACATCCGCTATTCGATCGCGCTCTACAGCGCGGGCCTGTTCGCCGCCTGCATGTTCTGCCACGGCGAGCTCGCGGCGATGCGGCCGGCGCCGAAGTACCTGACGCGCTTCTACCTCATGATCTCCATCGGCGGCGCCGGCGGCGGCCTGTTCGTCGGCCTGATCGCGCCGCGTATTTTCAGCACCTTCGTCGAGCTGCCCATCGCGCTCATCGCCTGCGGCGCGCTGGCCGCGCTGCTAACCTGGCGTTCGGCGCGGGCCGATTCCGGTTCCAGTTTCGGCAAGAGAATTCAGATCGCGGCATCCGTCGCGGCGCTCGCCGTCACGGCGACGGTGGCCGTGCACGGCTACAAGTACGTGGACTACCTGCGCGACAATGCGATCATCATGACGCGCAATTTCTACGGCACCCTGCGCGTCAAGGAGTACGACCGCGGCGACACGCAGGTGACGCGCGCCCTGGTGCACGGCGTCATCAACCACGGCTGGCAATACACCGACCCCGCCCTGCGCGTGGAGCCGATCAGCTACTTCGGCCCGGAGTCCGGCATCGCGCGCGCGCTGGCCTACTACGACCAGGGGCCGCGGCGCGTCGGCGTCATCGGCCTGGGCGTGGGCGTGTTCATGGCCTGGGGCAAGCCAGGCGACAGCTTCCGCATCTACGAACTCGACCCGGACGTGGTGAAGATCGCGCGCGAGCAGTTCTGGTACCTGTCGGATTCGAAGGCGAAGATCGAGGTGGTCACCGGCGACGGGCGCCTGAACATGGAACGCGATCCGCCGCAGGCCTTCAACCTGATCTCGATCGACGCCTTCTCCAGCGGCTCGATCCCGATCCACCTGCTGACGCGCGAGGCCCTGCAGGCCTACAGGCGCCACCTCGCACCCGGCGGCGTGGTGGTCTACAACGTCACCAACCGCTTCGTGAACCTCTCGCCGCTGCTAAAGCTGGTCGCCGAAGCCGAGGGCATGAAAGCCATCCTCATCAACAACAGCCCCTCGGACGACAAGTATTCCGGCACCGCCTACGTGCTGGTGACCGACAACCCGAAGCTGCTCGCCGACAAGCGCTTCTCGGACGCCGACGAGATCGATCCGATTCCCGGCCTCACGGCCTGGACCGACAGCTTTAACAACTTGTTCAAGGTCGTGCGCTGACTTTCTTCATGAAATCACCTCGGCAGAGATAAGCAGCTTCTGCGGAATCGTGATGCCGATCGCCTTGGCGGTTGCCGCGTTGATCACCAGATCGAACTTGGTCGGTTGCAGGACCGGCATATCGGCGGGTTTCGCGCCGCCGAGGATGCGTCCGGCGTACACGCCGGCCTGCCGATATACATCCTACCAATATCCCGATTCTCGGAGAAGTGGCGAGAATTGTCGGATGGCGAGTTTCATGCGCCTCTCTCATGCCGAACGAAAGTAGCGTCGCTTCGGATCTTGCGGTCCCGTGCCAATTTCGCGCAAGAGGCCGCGGCCCACGAGCCGGGCAAGGCGTGAGCGCGTGGCGCGCGGGGTCAGTCCGATCACCTTCGCGATCCCGCTCGTGGTCAGGCCCTTACCGTCGGCCAGGCGCGCGAGGATGGCCTGGTCGATTTCATCGGCCGCCGACGGTCCGACGCGCGCGGTCGCGATCGTGACACGGAAGCGCGTGGCAATCTCCTCGAACACCGGTGCCGCCAGTCCGGCGTCTCGACAAGCGGTGGTCATGCGCTGGATGCCGCTGCCCCATTGCTCGATCAGACCGAGGGCGTGGAAGACGCGGCCAATCACGCGATTTCGCAGCTTCGAAACGCCGTGCGGAAGATCTTCGATCGTGAGACCGAAGGGCAGGAGGCCCGGATTCTCGATCTCGAGTCGGTCGTCAAATAGCGAGATGCGGAGAGGAGCGCCGCATTGCGCGTAGTCAGCGTGCACAACCGCGTTGATCACCGCCTCGCGCACGGCCACGGGCGGCAGACTCCAGCGTTCCCTGCGGCGCACGGCACCAATCTCGGCCCCGCGGAGCGCGTGCTTCTGGACGAATGCGATTGCGTCCTCGATAGCCCGCATGGGAAAAGAGCGGATCTCGGCGCGGTCGACGATGCGGCTCTTGTCAGCACCGTCGAACCGGCCGATCTGGATCCAGGCATCCGGAAACTGCTGCGCGCGGTCCTTGCCGAAGAGGAGCACACCGCCAACGGTGGGGACCTGCCGGCCTTGGTGGCGGGTGACGAGGCGCAGGGTCTCCAGATCCCGGCGGACTAGTTTGCGAACGGACGCGAACGACTCGGAAGCCTCTCGGAAGTCCAACCCTTCCGAGTCGAGCCCGGGCATCGGCTGTTCGTCGAAAGCTTCCCCCCGCGCGAAGCTCCTCGACCATTTCCCGGTCGGCCCGGCGATTTGTGGAGCCCACGCGGACATAGACCCCATCAGCCGGTCCTTGCCGCTTGATGTAATGCGGGCGACTCGGGCTCGGATGGACCTGTACCGCAAGCACCTGTGTGCGTCGCCAGGGCAGGATCTCGATCTCCGGCACGAGCCGGGGGACGATCAGATCGCTGACGAGGTTCGCCAAGCGCTCCTCCTGATCGAGCGGGTCGCGCATGCCGCGGACGTGTCCGCTCGCGTCCTCCACCCCGAGGAGCAATGTTCCGCCCCCGGTATTGGCAAAGGCCACGATCGTCTTGAGCGCGCCCTCCGGACTGGAGAGGTCACGCTTGAACTCGATCGTCTTGCCCTCCGGGCGCTTGAGGATCTCGACAAGGTTCATCCACTCAGAAGTTTACTCGGAAGCCATGATACGTCACAACACTTCCGACCTCGCGGTCTGCCAGGCTACCCAGGCAGGTCGTCGAGCGCGCCGTCGAGGTGGCCGGTGTCGGCCCAGGCGCGGATCTGCCAGCCGGCGGGGGTCACTTCGATGCGGTTCAGGCCGGCATTCGGGATGCCGAAATCGCGCTCCGCGCTTAGCGGCAGGCCGGTGATATGCCGGTACAGCATGTCCAGCACGCCGCCGTGGGTGAACACGAGAACGCTCTGGTTTTCATGCCCGTTTGCAATTTTTGAGATGACAGCAATGCTTCTCGCGAAAAAATCCTTCAGGGCTTCGCCGGTACGAAACGCGTATTCCCGATCGCGCGCCTCGAAGCGCGCGTAGTCCTCCGGGTAGCGGACCTTCACCTCGGCGTAGGTCAAGCGCTCGAATATTCCATAGTGCCTTTCACGCAATTCTTTTTCTTCAATGATGTTCATGGAAAACAGCGTCGCGGTCTGCTGCGCGGTTTGCCGCGCGCGCGACAGGTCGCTCGAATAGATCGC
>JANNXB010000049.1:0-2660 GCA_031409355.1 Betaproteobacteria bacterium
AACGAGCCCGGGCCAGCAAAGTCCAGCCACCAATGCGCGCCGTAGCGATTGCTGTCGACGCCAGCCTGCTGGGGCGTGGGCTTGCGCGAATAGTCAACCCAGAATTCCGGCAAAAGGCGCTGCCCGTCCCAGATGCCGTCGCGCAGATAGAGCAAACCGAAGCGGGCAAAATCGCGCGCGGTCATGAAGCAATAGCTTGAGCCGATGAAGGTGCCCGCCTTGTCGAAACGCGGCAACGCCGAGCGGACGCCCAGCGGCTGGAACAGCCGCTCTCGCATGAAGCGCTCGAAATCGGGGCCATAGGCATTGAGCGCGCGCGAAGCGATCCGGCTGACGATGTTGGTTGTGCCGCTGGCATAGGACCAATATGTTCCCGGCGCATGCTCCAAGGGCCGTGCTGCCGCATAGGCCGCGACGTCGTCCTTGCCCTCTTGAAAGAGCATCGCAATCACGTCGGACGTCCCGCTGCTGGGCACATAGTCCTCGCTGAATTTCAGTCCGCTTGACATGCGCAGAAGCTGATCGAGCGTGATGCCCGAGCGGGCATCCCCCGCCCATTCCGGAACATCGGCCGGTGCGTCAATGCTGAGCTTGCCGTCCTTCACCAGCAAGCCGACCAAGGCCTGCGTGATGCTCTTTGCCTTCGACCACGAATGATGCGTGCTCGAAACATCGAAGCCTTCGCCATAGCGCTCGAACGTTACGCGTCCACCCTGCACGACAAGCAGAGCATGCGTCTCACCCAGCGTCAGCGTCATCTTCGAAGCAAACGCTTCGGCGACGAGAGCGTCGAACGCCGCGCGATCGACGTGGCGGAGTTCGCCCACTGGCCAATCCTGCGTGGGCCAAGGCGTATCGTGAGGTTGCGGTGGGAGCGGCGGCAAAGACATCGGCAGACACTACCCCGCTCGCCCGCAAGAATGAAGCGTGGCGACAGAAAATGAGAGAGATCGAACGCTACCGCGCGGCGCTTAGGCCACCTTTTTCACGGTCGCGCCAAGGTCGAAGCGGTCCAAGTTCATCACCTTGGTCCACGCGGCGACGAAGTCCTTTACGAACTTCTCCTTCGCGTCGTTGCTGGCATACACTTCCGCCAGAGCCCGAAGCTGCGAGTGGGAGCCGAAGATGAGATCGGCGCGCGTACCAGTCCACTTCACCTGGTCGCTCTTGCGGTCGCGCCCTTCGAACACCCCGTCGGTGCCATCGAGCCCTTTCCACTTCACGCCCATGTCCAGCAGATTGACGAAATAGTCGTTCGTCAGTGTCTCGGTCTTCTTGGTGAGCACGCCGTGCTTGGGCGCACCCACGTTCAGCACCCGCAGTCCGCCGACCAACACCGTCATCTCCGGCGCCGACAGCGTCAGCAGTTGCGCACGGTCGACCAGCGACTCTTCCTCCGTCATGGGATGGCGCCGCGTCAGGTAATTGCGAAAGCCGTCGGCCCGCGGTTCGAGATACGCAAACGACTCCACTTCGGTTTGTTCTTGGGCTGCATCCATGCGCCCCGGCGCGAAGGGAACACTAACGTCCACACCGCCCGCCTTCGCCGCCTTCTCGACCGCAGCCGCGCCGCCGAGAACGATGAGGTCCGCGAGCGAGACTTTTTTTCCACCCGAGGCCGAGGTGTTGAACGCCTTTTGGATATCCTCGAGTTTCGTCAGCACCTTCGCAAGTTCGGGCGGATTGTTCACCGCCCAATCCTTCTGCGGCGCGAGGCGAATGCGGGCGCCATTGGCGCCGCCGCGCTTGTCGGACCCGCGGAACGTCGACGCCGACGCCCAAGCCGCCGAAGCAAGCTGCGACACCGATAAGCCGGACGCGAGAATCTTCGCCTTTAAATCGGCGACGTCTCTGTCGTCGATCAGCGGATGATTGACCGCGGGGATCGGGTCTTGCCAGATCAGCGGCTGCTTTGGCGCGAGCTTGCCGCGGTAGAGCGAGATCGGGCCCATGTCGCGGTGGGTAAGCTTGTACCAAGCCTTCGCGAACGCCTCCGCGAACTCTTGCGGGTTCTTGTGGAAGCGCCGCGAAATTTTCTCGTAGGCCGGATCAACCCGCAGCGAAAGATCGGTCGTCGCCATCATCGGCGCATGCTTCTTCTTCGGGTCATGCGCGTCCGCGACCGTGTCTGCGCCTGCACCGCCCTTCGGCTTCCATTGATGCGCACCGGCCGGGCTCTTCGTCAGCTCCCACTCAAAGCCGAACAGCGTGTCGAAGTAGCCGTTGTCCCACTTGGTCGGATTAGGCTTCCAAGCGCCCTCAAGCCCGCTCGTGATGGTGTGGCCCGCCATGCCGCTTTCGAACGCGTTGGCCCAGCCCAGACCCTGGTGCTCGACGTCAGCGCCTTCGGGCTCCTTGCCGACATGACTTGTGGGACCCGCGCCATGTGCTTTGCCGAACGTGTGTCCGCCGGCGATGAGCGCCACCGTCTCTTCGTCGTTCATCGCCATGCGTGCAAAGGTCTCGCGGATATCGCGCGCCGCGGCCGCCGGATCAGGCTTGCCGTTCGGCCCTTCCGGATTGACGTAAATCAGGCCCATTTGCACAGCGCCAAGCGGCCCCGCCAACTCGCGATCGCCGCTATAGCGCGCATCGCCAAGCCACGAGTCTTCAGCTCCCCAATTCACATGGGCTTCAGGCTCCCACGTGTCCTCGCGCCC
>JANNXB010000050.1:0-6447 GCA_031409355.1 Betaproteobacteria bacterium
CCACTGGTAATACTCGAGGCAATGAAGATGGAGCACACCATTGCCGCACCGCACGATGGCCGGATCGCGGAAATCCACTTCAAGGCGGGCGAGCAGGTGAACGAAGGCGTCGAATTGCTCCGCCTGGAGCGGTAGAATTCCTCTCAGCCGGTAACCGTCCGGTTACAAAACTGGGAGAAGTCATGCGAGTTCTGCTGAAAATCGCGGCCATTTTTGCCGCACTCACCGTAGGCGCCGCTCAGGCGCAGTATCCGCAACGCCCGATTCAACTGATCGTCCCCTGGGGCGCGGGCGGCGGCACCGACGCGACTGCGCGCATCATCGCGGCGCTCATGGAGAAAGACCTAAAGCAGCCGATCAACGTGGTGAACCGTACCGGCGGCTCGGGTGTGGTTGGGCACGACGCCATCGCCAAGGCGCCGGCCGACGGCTACACCATCGGGCTGATCACCGTGGAGATCACGATGATGCACCACGTCGGCCTCACGGCGCTAAAGCATTCCGACTACACGCCCATCGGCCTGGTGAACGCGGATCCAGCCGGCATCCATGTGCGTATCGATTCGCCGCACAAGAGCGTCAAGGACCTGCTCGCAGCCATCAAGGCCAATCCCGGAAAGTTCAAGGCCTCGGGCACCGGCCAAGGCGGTATCTGGCACCTCGCCATCGCGGGACTTCTCAAGGAGCAGGGCATTGATCCTTCCGCGCTGCCGTGGGTACCGTCCAACGGCGCCGCACCCGGCCTGCAGGACATGGTCGCCGGCGGCGTCGATGTCGTACCGTGTTCCATTCCCGAGGCCCGCGCGATGATCGATTCGGGCAAGGTGAGGGCTTTAGCGATCATGGACGCCAACCCGCCCACGCTCTACCCGAACGTGCCGACGCTACAGAAGGAAATCGGCAGCAGCTGGTCGATGCCGGCATGGCGGGTGATCGCGGCGCCCAAGGGCATTCCGGCCGATGTGCAGAAGACGCTCGGCGCTGCGCTGAAGAAAGTCTACGACTCGAAAGAGTACAAGGACTTCATGGCGAGCCGCGGTTTCGGCGTGGTCTGGGCTGACGCGGACGGCACGGCGAAGTTCATGGCGAAGGCCGATATCGAGCAGGGCGCAACGCTCAAAGCCGTAGGCCTGGCCAAGTAGCCACCATTCCGCGATGAAGTTCAACGACGCGCTTAGCGGCGCGGCGCTGGCCGCGCTTGGCGCGGTGGTGCTCTGGCATGTCCAGGGCTTTCCACCGATGCCGGGCCAGAAGTATGGCCCGGCCTGGTTTCCCGGCCTCATCGCAGTCGGCCTGATCGCCTGCGGCTCGCTGCTGGTCGTCGCGCGGCTGCGCGCAACCGCGAGCCAACCACTGGTCGCACTGCCGGAGTGGACCCGGCGCGCCCGGCCGGTAGCGAGTGTCGCGTCCATCATCGCGGGACTTCTTTTCTACGTCCTGCTCGCCGACACGCTCGGCTTCCATATCACCGCGGCGGTGCTGCTGCTCACCTGGTCGCGCCTGCTGGGCGCGACGTGGCCGCTTGCGCTCCCGGTATCGCTCGCGGCGACGGCGGCGATCCACCTCGCGTTCTACAAGCTGCTCAAGGTGCCGCTGCCCTGGGGCCTGCTCGAGCGCGTCGTCTTCTGACATGACACTCGCCGTCCTGTCGCAGGCGTTCGCGCTGGTGTTTGACCCCTACGTGCTGTGGGTCATCGTCGCTTCCGCTGCATTCGGCCTGTTCGTCGGAGCCATCCCCGGACTCACCGCCACCATGGCGACCGCGCTGCTGGTGCCGGTCACCTTTTTCATGCCGCCGGTTCCTGCGATCGCCTCCATCGTCACTGCCACCGCGATGGCAATTTTCGCCGGCGACATTCCAAGCTGCCTGCTGCGCATGCCGGGTACGCCCGCCTCCGCCGCGTATACCGACGAGGCCTACGCCATGACGAAAAAGGGCCAGGGCGAAACGGCGCTCGGCGCCAGCCTGGTGTTTTCGGTGATCGGCGGCTTGTTCGGCACTGCGGTGCTGATCGTGGCAGCGCCCGCGCTCGCGGAAATCGCACTCAAGTTTTCGTCGTTCGAGTACTTCTGGCTGGTGGTCCTGGGACTATCCAGTGCGGTGTTCCTCGCCATCGGCAGCCCGCTGAAAGGCGTGGTGTCGCTGCTGCTGGGGCTGCTGGTGGCCTCGGTCGGACTGGACAATCCGGCCGCGTTTCCGCGCTTCACGTTCGGCAACGCCGAGCTGACCGGCGGCCTGACGCTGATCCCGATCATGATCGGCATGTTCGCAGTCTCGGAAATCATTCGCAACGTCGCCGCCATGGACCAGCCCTGGGAAATGGTGCAGGCGAAGATTGGCAACGTCTTCACCGGCATGTGGGGACTGACCAAGCGCTATCCCCTGCCGATCCTGCGCGGCTCGGTGCTCGGCACCGCGATCGGCGCGCTGCCGGGAGCGGGCGCCGACATCGCCGCCTGGATGTCCTACGCGGTATCAAAGAAATTCTCCAAGGAACCGGAGAAATTCGGCACCGGGCACGTCGAGGGCATCGTCGAGGCCGGCGCCTCCAACAATTCCGCGCTGGCAGGGGCCTGGATCCCGGCGCTGGTATTCGGCATCCCGGGCGACTCGATCACTGCGATCGTCATCGGCGTGCTCTACATCAAGGGCCTCAATCCGGGCCCCACCGTGTTCATGGAGAAGGCGCCCGAGATGTACGCGATCTTCTTCGTATTCATCCTCGCCAACCTGATAATGATCCCTCTCGGCGTGGCGGCGATCAAGGGCGCCAAGCATTTGCTGCGCGCGCCGCGCGAGGTGCTGATGCCGGTAATCCTTCTGTTCTGCATCGTCGGCTCCTTCGCCATCAACAACTCTCATTTCGGGGTGGTGTTGATGCTGGTGTTCGGCCTGATCGCCTATGTCATGGAAGAGAACGGCTTCCCGGTGGCGCCTGCAATCCTCGGCATGGTGTTAGGTGCGATGCTGGAGGAGCATTTCATCAGCTCGATGATCAAGTCGGACGGCCGCCTGCTTGCCTTCTTCGAACGGCCGATCGCCGGAGGTCTCGGGGTCTTGACGATGCTGGTTATTGCCTGGCCGCTTGCGCGCGCCTGGCTGGGACGCAAGGGAAAGCAGCTATGAGCCAACAACTCGCAGTGCTTCGGCAACGCCTTTTCACCGCGGTGCTGTCGGACTGCCTGGATGCGGCGGGACACCGCGACCAGGCGATGCATGCGCGCATTCGGCCGCTGGACGAAGCACTCGTCCTCTGCGGGCGCGCGCGCACCGCACTCTATATGGACGTCTACGAAGCCCCTGAGGGCGAGAACCCCTACGAGTTGGAGATCCAGCTGGTAGACGACCTGAAGGCGGGCGAAGTGCCGGTTTTCGCCTGCGGTGCCTCCGGGCGCATCGCGCCCTGGGGCGAACTGCTGTCCACCGCCGCCCGCGCGCGCGGCGCCGCTGGCGTGGTGATGGACGGCCTGACGCGCGATGTGCGCGCCATTCGCGACATGCAGTTCCCCGTGTTCGCGGGCGGCATCGGCCCCCTCGATGCCAAGGGCCGCGGCAAGGTGATGGCCATCGACGTGCCGGTGGTCGTGGCCGGCGCGCGCGTCTGCCCTGGCGACCTCGTCTTCGGCGACGCCGACGGCGTGGTGATCGTGCCGCGCGCGATCGAGGAGCAGGTCGTCGCGGCGGCGCTGGCCAAAGTCGCCGGCGAGAACGCCACGCGAGAAGCGCTGGCGCGTGGCGAGAAGCTCGCGGACGTCTTCAAGAAGCACGGCATCCTGTAGCATTCCCTTCATGGGAAAGCTTCTGGACAGGGTCCGCATCGTCGACGTCGGCCCACGCGACGGGCTGCAAAACGAGAAGGGCGAAGTGCCAACCGCAATCAAGCTCGAGCTCATCGAGCGGCTGGCCGATGCCGGGCTACAGGCGGTCGAGGCGACGGCCTTCGTTTCACCGAAATGGATTCCGCAAATGGCGGACCACACCGAGGTGCTGGAGCGAATCCGCAGGAGGCCTGGCGTTTCCTATCCGGTGCTGACGCCGAACCTGAAAGGCTACGAAGCGGCCAGGGCGGCGGGTGCCACCGAAGTGGCGGTGTTCGGCGCCGCTTCGGAATCGTTCTCGAAGAAGAACATCAACTGCTCTATCGCCGAGTCTTTGGATCGCTTTCGCCCTGTTATTGAAAATTCTTTAAGAGATAAAGTAAAAGTAAGAGGCTATATTTCCTGCGTGGTCGCCTGTCCCTACGAAGGCGAAATCGCGCCGCAGAAAGTGGCCGAGGTCGCGGGCGCGCTCTACGACATGGGTTGCTACGAGGTGTCGCTCGGCGATACCATTGGCACCGCGACGCCGGGCAAGACGCAAGCGATGATCGAGGCCTGCCTGAAGCGCGTGCCCGTTGACAGGCTCGCCGGCCACTACCACGACACCTACGGCCAGGCGCTCGCCAACATCTACGCCTCCATGGAGCTGGGCGTCGCCACTTTTGATTCCTCGGTCTCCGGACTGGGCGGCTGTCCCTACGCCAAGGGTGCCTCCGGCAACGTCGCCACCGAGGACGTCGTCTACATGCTGCAGGGCCTCGGCATCGAGACCGGCATCGACCTCGACAAACTGGTCGAGACCGGCGCCTGGATCTCCGCCTTCCTCAAGCGCGAACCCGGCTCCAAGGCCGGCCGCGCCATCGCCGCCAAGAAGTCGTGACCAATTCTCCGTGCACCAAGGTTTGCGTCATGGATGCCGAGCAGCGCCATTGCGTGGGCTGCCTGCGCACGCTCGGGGAGATCGCCCGCTGGGGCGAGATGAGCGAAGCCGATCGGGCGGCGGTCGTAGCGCAGCTGCCGGCGCGCCGCTCAGATATCGCTGAAGTTCCCGCCACGCCCCTTGCCTGAAGCGAATCGCGCCGCGCCTGCTGTGCCTTCGGCGCGGACGGCGGGCACACCGTTGTCCCACTCGTAACGCATCGCTTCTCGCAAGGCGAGGCCTTCCTGGTTATAGACGGAGCGCCGGTCGGCGCGCATGCAGAGTTGCGGAAAGCGCGCGATTTCATGCGCCAGCGCTTCCGCACGTTGCCGTGACTGCCCGTCGGGCACCACGTGCTCGCATAAATTGATGCGCTGCGCTTCCTCGGCGGTCACCTTGCGTCCCGTAAGGATGAGGTCCAGCGCGCGTCCGCGGCCGACGATGCGCGGCAGGCGCACGGTGCCGCCATCGATCAGGGGCACTCCCCAGCGTCGGCAGTAGACGCCGAAGTAGGCCGATTCCTCCATCACTCGCAGGTCGCACCAGAGCGCGATCTCGAAGCCGCCGGCAACGGCGGGTCCTGCCACCGCGGCGATCACCGGTTTGTCGAGCACGAGGCGCGTCGGCCCCATCGGTGCGCGTGGCAGCGGCGCGCGTTCATCGGCCGGATACGGCTGCATATCGATCGCACTACCCTTGGCGGCATGCTTCAGGTCGAAGCCCGCGCAGAACGCGCCGCCCTCGCCCCAGAGCACCGCCACTGCCGCCTCCGGGTCCCGATCGAAGGACAGGAACGCGGCTTCAAGGGCCTGCGCGCTCTCCGGATCCATCGCGTTCTTCGCCTCGGGCCGCGCATGGATCACCGTCCAGACCTTGCCTTGCTTCTCGATGCGCACCGTCATGGGGTGCCCTTTCCGCGAGGAATCTCTTTTCCACTATCTCGCCATTTGACGGCTTCGTGGAAGCCGTGCTTCTCCGCGTACTCCTTGAACCAGACGCCCTCGGGCGAATGGCGCGTGATGCCGTCGAACAGGGTCGCCATCATCTGCGTGCTGGCAAGGCCCATGTTCTCGTAAGCCTGGTTGATCATGAGCTTCTGCATCATGAGCTGGTTCTTCGGCACACCGGCCATGCGCCTGGCGAGAGCGTTTACCGCGGCGTCCAGCTTCGCCGCCGGCACTGCGTCATAGACCAGGCCCATGGCCTTTGCTTCCCTGCCGTCGACGGTGTCGCCGGTGAGCAGCATGCGCTTGGCCTTTTCCGCGCCGAGCCGGTAGACCCACATCGCGGTCGTCGGGCAACCCCAGACCCGCGCCGGCATGTAGCCAATCTTCGCGTCCTCGGCCATGATCACGATGTCCGCGCACAGCGCGATGTCGCTGCCGCCGGCCACCGCGTAGCCGTGCACCTTGCAGATCACCGGCTTGTAGCTGCGCCATATGGAGAAGAAATCATCCGTGTTCGCCTTCATGCCCTTGTAGTCGCGCATCGGGTCCCATGGCATGTCCTGGATCCAGCGGTTGGTGGCGTCGCCCTCGGCGAACTGCTTCAGGTCGTAGCCGGCGCAGAAGGCCTTGCCAGCACCCGCCAACACGATTACGTGAACGCGATCGTCCTCGTTGGCCGCCTCCACCGCGCGCCGGATCTCGCGCGGCATCTTGTCGTTGATCGCGTTCAGCCGCGCCGGCCGGTTCAGGGTAATGCGGGCG
>JANNXB010000051.1:0-3105 GCA_031409355.1 Betaproteobacteria bacterium
CCTTCTCCACCTGCGGCGTGCTGAAGGAGATGCAGCGCCAGGGCGTTAAGCCCAAGCTGCTGATCGGGCTCACCAGCACTTCAAGCCTGGAGACCATGCAGGGCTGCGCCAAGCAGGCCGAAGGCATGATGATCCCGACCAGTTTCGCGCCGGTCAACAAGGAAGGCAAGGCGGCGGCGGACGCGACGGCCAAGTTCAAGGGCAGCGCGGACCTGCACAGCATGGCAGCCTGGGAGAACATGTTCATCCTGAAGCAGGTGATGGAGTCGGAGAAAATCTCCGGCAACCCGAAGGATGTGCAGGCCGACCGCCGCAAGATCCGCGACGGCCTGGCCAAACTCAAGGTCACCAAGGGACTGATGGGCGAGACCAAGCGCACCGACGATCGCGAAGCCGACAAGCCCTACCTGTTCGTCCAGGCCAAGGGCGGCAACTGGGTGGTTCTACACAACCCGCTGTAACTGGCTCCTTCGGGGGGATATGAAGGGGGGGCACGTTGCCCCCCTTTCCTTTCCATGCTGGATTTCTTTCAATCACTGTCGGACGGCGTCTTGTTCGGCGCGACCTACGCGCTGATCGGCATCGGCTTCACGCTCGTCTTCGGCGTCATGCACAAGCTGAACCTGTCCTACGCCGCAGCCTCGGTCGGCGGCGCTTATTGCGGTCTGCTGGTTCTGAAGGTGTTCGCCGCCGCGCCCCCTGTGGCAGTGTTCTTCTGCGCCTTCCTCGCCGGCGGCCTGCTCGGCTATCTCGTTTACCTGACCTGCTTTCATTTCATTCCGATCTCGAACCCGCTGGCGACACTGATGGCGACAGTGGGCATGCTGCTGCTGATCGACGAGGTCATCGTCCACCTGACTGCGGGCATGCCGCTAAGCTACCCGGCGATGTTCGACGACGTCATGTTGCGCATGGGCGAATTCACGGTGCGCGGCGACCTGCTGATGGTTTTCGCCGTGAGCATGGTCTGCATGGCGGGTCTCCTCGCCCTGCTCTACAAGACGCGCCTCGGCCTTGCGACGCGCGCGGTATCGCAGCAAACGGTAGCCGCGCAACTGTGCGGCATCCGCGTCGGGCAGGTGAACGCCATGACCTTCGTGATCACCGGCCTGCTGGGCGGCATCGCCGGCGCCATGATCGGAGCGTCGGTGGGCACGCTCTCGCCGTTGCTGACCACGCCGCTCACCACCAAGGGCCTGATCGTCACCGTGATCGGCGGACTGGGCAGCGTTCCCGGGGCGATCATCGCCGGCCTGCTGGTCGGCGGCTTCGAAAGTGTGCTGCAGCAGTACCGCGGCGTGACCGAACGGGACCTGTACGTCATGCTGCTGTTGTTCGTGTTCCTGGTGTTCCGCCCCGGCGGCCTGTTCGCCCCCAAGGGAGGCCGCGACTAAATGGACTTCTACTTCGGCCTGGCGCAGATCATCGGCGTGCATACGCTGATCGGCCTGTCGGCGTATATCGTGCTGCTGACCGGGCAGGTGAGCCTGGCGCAGGCGGGCTTCTTCGCGGTCGGCGCCTATGCGGCGGGAATGCTCACGGTACTGGCCGGCTGGACGATCCTGCCGGCACTCGCCGCCAGCATGCTACTGGGCGGACTGGTTGCCTGCGCGGTGGGCTTTCCCGCGCTGCGGGTGAAAGGCCTGATGCTGGTCATCGCCACGCTCGCGTTCGGCGAGGGCGTGCGCCTGTTCTTCTTCAATTTCGACTACCAGGTGGCCAAAGGCGGCGTGAAACTGGGACCGCTGGGCGGCGAAGGTTTCCGCCAGATCCGCTACTTCCCCGAGAACGGCTGGACCACGATGGACGTGATGCTGTTCATCTGGGTCTTCGTGGTGCTGGTGATGGCGCTGCTGTGGTGGTTCGACCGCTCGCGTTACGGCGCCGTGCTGCGCGCCGTCGGCGAGGACGAGCTGGCCGCGCAGTCCGTCGGCCTGAACCTCACCGCGGTGAAAGTCAGCGCCATGACCATCGGCGGCGCGATCGCCGGCCTGGGCGGCGGCATCTACGCCCACTACACCACGCACATCGAGCATGCGAGCTTCGGCATCCTGCTCGCCACCTTCGCCCTCGCCTATCCGATCCTCGGCGGCCTGGGCAGCGTATTTGGCACGGTGGTGGCGGCGATTTTCGTGCAGGGCTTCCTGGTCGAGGGCCTGCGCTTCCTGGGCGACTGGCGCAACCTGCTGTTCGGCGCGCTGATCGTGCTGGCGATGAACGTGCGGCCGAAGGGGTTTCTGGATGCGCCCACGCTGTTGTGGCTGAAGCGGCTGTTTGGAGGCAAGCGTGGCGCTGCTTGAACTGAAAGCGGTGTCGCGCCATTTCGGCGGCGTCAAAGCCGTGGACCGGCTCGACCTGTCGATCGACGCCGGCCAGATCTTCGGCCTCATCGGACCGAACGGCTCGGGCAAGAGCACAACCGTGAACCTGATTTCAGGGCTCTTTCCGTTGAGTTCAGGCGCCATTCGATTTGAAGAAAAATCCCTGGACGAAACACCAACCCATCTGCGCCTGCAGGCCGGCATCGCGCGCACCTTCCAGAACATCCGCCTGTTCGGGCAGCTCACGGTGTGGCAGAACCTCTGGGTGGCGCAGAACTCCCCCGCCGACCGGGCAAAACGCAGCTTCCTTTCGCGCTGGCTGGGTGGACAGGGCGGCGTGCGCGAGGAGATCTCGCAGCTGCTGGAATTCAGCGGCCTCGCACACAAGCAGGATGAACTGGCGGCCAACCTTGCCTTCGGCGAGCAGCGACGCCTGGAACTCGCGCGGGCGCTCGCCACCCGGCCAAAACTGATCCTGCTGGACGAGCCGGCGGCCGGCATGAACACCGAGGAGATCGGCCAGCTGCGCGAGCGGATCCTGAAAATCCGCGACCAGGGCGCCACGGTGCTGCTGGTGGAGCACGTGATGGAACTGGTGATGGGCGTGACCGACCGCATCGCGGTACTCAATTTCGGCCAGAAGATCGCCGAGGGAACGCCGGCGCAGATCCAGGCCGATCCCGCGGTGCGCAAGGCCTACCTGGGCGGTGAACCATGAGCACGCTGCTCGAAATCCGGGACCTGGTCACGGCCTACGGCAAGATCGAGGCGCTCAAGGGTGTCA
>JANNXB010000052.1:0-16891 GCA_031409355.1 Betaproteobacteria bacterium
ACCTGGAGCGCGAGCGCCAGCGCCTGCCGGCCCTGCTCGCCGGTCACGAGCGGCACGCTGCGTCCGCGGACCGCCTGCAGGAACGCTTCGGCCTGCGCGCGCAATTCGTCGGCGCGCTCGAACGCCTGTTCGGACTCCACCACGCCCTCGCCGCCCTTGCGCACGTGGCGCAGGCGTTGCTCCTGCAGGTCGGCCGAGACGTACGCATCGTGCCGGAAGACGCGCAGCTTGCGCACCGGCGACTGGCTGACGCGGCTCGCCGATACACTGGCGATGCAGCCGTCCGCGAACTCGATGCGCGCGTTGGCGATGTCGATGGAATCCGTCAGCACGCGAAACCCGCTCGCGCTGACCTGCTCGATCGGCGCTTTCGCCAGCGCCAGCACCAGGTCAAGGTCGTGGATCATGAGATCCAGCACCACGTCGACGTCGGTGGCGCGCGACTTGAAGGGCGCGAGCCGCTCGATATCGATGAACAGCGGCCTGCCGCCCTGCGCCGCGAGCGCCTGGAACGCCGGATTGAAGCGCTGCAGGTGGCCCACCTGGAGGACCAGCCCCTTGGCGCGCGCGAGCCCGAGCAGCAGGTCCGCCTCTTCAAGGGTGCGCGACAGGGGCTTTTCGACCAGCACATGCACGCCCGCTTCCAGGCAATCGCGCACCACGGCGTAGTGGTGCTCGGTGGGCACCGCGACACAGGCCGCATCAATGCGCGCGTCCACCTTCGCGAGCAGCTTCCGGTAGTCGGACTCGTAACCGCAGCCCAGCGCAGCTGCAATTTCCTTCGCGCGCGCCTCGCCCGCGTCGACCACCGCGACCAGTTCCGCCTCGGCGCTGGCGGCGAACTTCTCGGCGTGGAACTTGCCCATGTAGCCCACGCCAATTACTGCAGTGCGAATTTTTTTCATTCAATAAAACCGTTCTTCACCAGGGGGACGCGTCTTGAAGCGCTTGTGCATCCAGAGATACTGCTCGGGCATCTCCAGCACCCGGCGCTCGATGTACTCGTTCATGCGGCGTGTGTCGGCTGCCAGGTCCCCGGTCGGGAAATTGTCCCATGGAGGGTCGATGCGCAGCACGTACCCAGCGCCGCCGGGCAGCATGCGCGTCACGCAGGGCAGCACGCGCGCCCCGGCGACCTGCGCGATGCGCGAGAGCCCTGGCACGGTAGCCGCGGGCACGCCGAAGAACGGCACGAAGATGGTGTCGCGCGGCCCGTAGTCCTGGTCCGGCAGGTAGTAGAACGGCCGGCCGGCGCGCATCGCCGAGAGCGTCGTACGGATGCCCTCCTGGCGTGACACCAGGCGCTGGTCGCCGAACCGCGTCCGGCCGCGCTTTAGCAGTTCGCTGAAGCGCGCGTCCTTTTGGTTGGCGTACATCGACACCATGTCCTCTTCGCAGGACAGGCGCGTGAAGCCCGCGTCCAGCCCGGCGAAGTGCGGCGCGAAAAGGATTGCAGGCGCGCCGGGATGCGAACGCAGGTGCTCGAGGCCTTCGAGGCGTACCAGCTGCTCTATGCGCCGGCGCGGCGCCCACCAAAGCAGCGCCCGGTCGACGAAGCTGCGGCAGAAGGCGCGAAAGTGCGCGCGCGCGAGCCGCTCGCGCTCGGCGGGGCTTTTTTCCGGGAAGCACTTTTCAAGATTGACACGCGTCACATGGCGACGCTCCGGGATCAGCCAGAACGCCAGCACGCCCACGATATTGCCGATCGCGACGAGCGCCCGGTAGGGAAGGAAATGAGCGATCCACAGCAGGAAAAAAATGAGGCTTCTCACGCCTTTTCCGGAGCGCCTTTCGGCCGCTTGTACCGGTTATAGCCCCACAGGTACTGCCCCGGGCATTCGCGGATCAGGGCTTCCAGCGCGCGGTTCATGCGCCGCGTCGCACCCTCGCCGGGTTCGGCCGCCGGCAGGGGCCGGATATGCAGCTCGTAACCCTCGCCACCCGGCAAGCGCTCGCCGTACGCAAGCAGGCACACGCTCGCCGGACGCGCCGCGAGCCGCGGCGCGAGGGTCATGGTGTAGGCCGGCCTGCCGAAGAAATCGGCCCATTCCCCTTCGCCCTCACCCGGGACCTGGTCGGGAAGGATGCCCACCGCTTCCTTGCGCAGTAGCGCCGCGAGCAGCTCGCGCACGCCCGAGACGTCGGCCCGAGCGAGGCGCACGTTGTCCTGGCCGCGCCCTTTCTCGATCAGCGGCTGCAGCCAGGCGAGCTTGGGTGCGCGGTAGAGCACGGTGATCGGAAACTCGTCGGCCGCGATCTTGGCCGTGATCTCGAAGCAGCCAAGGTGCGGCGTGAGGAACACAATCCCCTTGCCTGCGGCGCGCGCCGCATCCACGTGCTCCCTGCCGTCGATGCGCCGCACCAGCGCGATGACCTCCGCGGCCGGGCGCAGCCATACCGCGGGCAACTCGGCGAGCATCCGCCCCGAAGATGTGATTGCAGCATAGCGCGTGGCCGCATCTTCGCCATACCCGGCGGCCTCCAGATTCTCGCGCAGATGGCGGCGGTACGTGGGCGACAGCCCATACATTGCCCACCCGAGCAGCGCGCCCAGCGCGTGCAGAAGCGCCAGCGGAAAACGGGCGGCGAGGCTCATCAGGAAGCGCGACATCTGGTATCCTTGCAGCCCGTTTTTTGACGCGAATTCAGGGCGAACACATGAGCGAATTTCTTTTCACTTCCGAATCGGTTTCCGAGGGCCATCCCGACAAGGTCGCGGACCAGATTTCCGACGCGGTTCTCGACGCGATTCTAAAGCAGGACCGCACCTCGCGCGTCGCCGCCGAGACGCTGGTCAAGGACAACCTGGTGGTGCTGGCGGGCGAGATCACCACCGGCGCGCGCGTGAACTACGATCAGGTGGCGCGCCAGACCATCAACCGCATCGGCTACAACGATCCGAAGATCGGCTTCGATACGCACACCTGCACGGTGATCGTCGCCTACGGCGAGCAGTCGAAGGACATCGCCCAGGGCGTGGATGAAGGCAAGGGCCTCGACCTCGACCAGGGCGCCGGCGACCAGGGCCTGATGTTCGGCTACGCCTGCGACGAGACGCCCGGCCTGATGCCGATGCCCATCTACCTTTCGCACCGCCTGGTCGAGCGCCAGTCGGAAATCCGCCGCGACGGGCGCCTGCCGTGGCTGCGGCCCGACGCCAAGTCCCAGGTCACGATCCGCTACGCCAACGGCAGGCCGGAGTCGATCGAGACCGTGGTGCTGTCAACCCAGCACGCGCCGGGCATGACGCACAAGCAGATCGAGGAAGCCGTGATCGAGCAGGTGATCAAGCCCGTGCTGCCCAAGAACATGGTCAAGGGCAAGATCAAGTACCTCGTCAACCCGACCGGCGCCTTCGAAATCGGCGGCCCCAAGGGCGATTGCGGCCTCACCGGCCGCAAGATCATCGTCGACACCTACGGCGGCTCCGCGCCGCACGGTGGCGGCGCGTTTTCGGGCAAGGATCCCTCGAAGGTGGACCGTTCCGCCGCCTACGCGGCGCGCTACGTGGCGAAAAACATCGTCGCGGCCGGACTCGCCTCGAAGTGCCTGGTGCAGGTGTCCTACGCCATCGGCGTGGCGCTGCCGACCAGCGTCATGGTGACCACGCAGGGCACGGGCAAGATATCGGATGAAAAGCTGTCGCAGCTGGTGCTGCAGCATTTCGACCTGCGGCCCAAGGGCATCGTGCAGATGCTGGACCTGCTGCGGCCGATCTACGAGAAGACCGCCGCCTACGGCCACTTCGGCCGCGACGAACCCGAATTCACCTGGGAACACACGGACAAGGCGCTGGCGCTAAAACAAGCCGCTTAGCGGCTTGTTACTTCACGGCAGGCCGCGTAAGCACTGCTGGGATCGTGCATTGGAGCCGGCTTCGCGCCGGCTTTTTTGCGCTTGGCGTACATCCGAAATGGATGCAGAATGGATGCACGCCAACGGCGCAGACCCAACATGCCAGTTACCCTCACCATCAAGCAAGTCCCTGAGCGCATCGCCGAGCGCCTGCGTGCCCGCGCGGCGGCAAGCCACCGGTCCCTCCAAGGCGAGCTGATGGCCGTGCTGGAGGCGTCGCTCGCTACTCCTGCGAGCCTCCAGCAACCGCAAGCCGCCTATCGCAGCAGCAGGCCAAAGCGAGCACAGAATGCGGAAGCCCCGCTACATGAGCGCAGGCTCACGCTCGCCGAGCTTTGGGAGATCGGCCGTAAAACGGGCCTCAAGTCTCGCTCGGAGTCGACTCGAATCATTCGAAGGATGCGCGATGAGCGTAACGGCAGTTGATGCCTCCGCCATCGCTGCGGTGCTCTTCATGGAACCGGAGGGTGAGGCAATGCTGCCGCGCCTGTCCGGTCGCCTGATCGCGCCGCTGCTGCTGCCTTACGAACTCGCGAACGTCTGCCGCCAGAAATCGCGCCGTCAGCCCAGCCTCGCCGCCGCATTGCTTGCGCGCTTCCGCGCACTCCCCGGTGTAGGGATCGAATTGCTGCCGACTGACTTTGACGCACTGCCGGAGCTCGCCGCACAACATGGGCTCACCGCCTACGACGCCGCCTATCTCCAGCTCGCCCTGCTACAGCGCGCGCCGCTCGTCACCCTGGATGCAAAGCTTGCGCAGGTGTGGACGAAGGCATCCGCGAAGTAACTCTGTGCACGCTGCGTCAAACGGCAGCGATCCAGCCGCCCTTTACCTTCCGCGCACGCCCGACCGACAGTTGCTTCTGTATCAGAAACCTGCGCGGGGACGACGTCAACCCATCTTGGTGATCAGCCAGGCGCCGATCGAGCAGCCGATCGGCAGGACCACGCCGAAGGTCATCACCCCGCGCAGCCGGCTGACCTGGTTCGAGTCCCAGTCGACCTTCTTCTTCAAGCGGTTCGCGCGCTCGGCGACTTCGCGCTTGATCGCCATCCATTCGAAGATGATGATGACCGCCGAAATACCGAGGCCGATCAGGAAGCCCTGCAGGAAGATGTTCATGGGGGTTGCGCTCTATCCGTCGATGGCTGGTAGCACCAGTCTAGCGCAGACTGGTGACGAGGGCCTCCCCGCGCCACAGCTGCAGCCAGGCGCCGCGGTACGCCCACTGCACCTCCGGCCCGCCGTCAGCGGCGCGCGCGCGCTCCACCGTCAGCACCCGCCCTTCGGGATTCCTGCGCACCCAGGCGGCGAGCTCGTCATGGCCGAGGATCACGATCGGCGCGCGCAGCCGGCCGGAAAAGTTGTAGGTCGCGTGGTACTTGCCCAGGTGCGCCACCGGAGTCCTGTTCTCCTGCAGCTTCGCGACGTAGCGCGCGGTGGGCGCCGGATCCGCGTAGGGCGCGAAGGCCGGGATGACGCCCACCCCCAGCGCCACGGCCGCGGCCAGCACCGCGAAGCTTAGCGCGCGCAGCTGCAGTCGCGTGCCCTGCAGGCAGATGAGCAGCAGCGCCGGCGCGGCCAGCGCCAGCACCACGATCGGCCAGAGCGGGATCTCGCCGACCCATTCCGGCAGCTTCAGCGACTCGGGCCGCGCGCGCAGCCAGGCAAGCGCGGCCGGCAATGCGAGGAACCCGAGCATCGGCGGCAGGATTTCCCACATGCGCTCCGGCGAGCGCACCTTGCTGAGCGCGTAGCCCGCGAGCAGCGCGAAGGCGGGCAGGAACGGCACCAGGTACTTCCCCTGCTTGCCGCTCACCAGCGAGAAACCGATCAGGGTGAGAACGAGCCAGGCGACCAGGAATTTCGAACCGGAATTCGAAAAAACCTCTTTCATTCCAATCCAGAACCTTGGCCAGACGATCCACGGAAACAGCAGCATCGGCAGCAGCGGCAGGTAGTACCAGGGCGGCGCGCGATGCGCGAAGGACTCCGACACACGCCCGGCAGTCTGGCCCCAGAAGATGGCACGCCGGTATTCCTCGCCGCCGAAATAGGCCGCGGGCAACGCCCAGGCGAGCGCGAGCGCCGCGCCGAGCAGCACGCCGAGAAAAAGCTCGAGGTACCAACGCCCCAGCCGTTGCCGCACCTCCGGCTGCCACCACGGCGCGACCACCGCCGCCGGCAGCACATGCAGCAGGATCACCGGTCCCTTGGCGAGCACGCCCAGGCCGATCCCCGCGCCCAGCCACAGCACTCCCTTGAATTTTTCGTTTTTACTTAAATATAAAACTCCAACCATTGCGACCATTGCGCACAGCATCAGCAGCAGGTCGAACATCAGCAGCGTGATGAAAGCGACGAAGAGCAGCGTGCCGAAGAGCACCCAGACCGAGAAGTTGTTTTGCTGTTGCTTTTCATTCCAAAGAAGTTTTTCCAACTTCAAAAGCAAAGGAACAGCTGCCAGCGCGCAAAGCGGCGCCACCATCCGCGGCCACCATTCGTTCACCCCGAACACTGCCCAGCCCGCGTGGATCAGCCAGAAGAGCAGCGGCGGCTTGTGGCTGTAGGGCTCGCCGTTGATGTGGGGGACGAGGAAATCCCCGCGCAACCACATTTCCCAGGCGACGCTGGCGTATCTCGTCTCGTCCACCGGCCAGAGCGGGCGCAGCCAGAGCGAGGCGACCGACAGCAGCGCCCAGCCGGCGAGCAGCAGCCAGAGGGGTTTCTCTATTTTCAGATCGCCTTCTCCACTTCCTCGCCCAGGGATTTCTCGTGCCGATAGCGGCGATACAGCCAGATGCCGATCGCGCCGGAGACGACGAAGAACAGCACCGCCAGCGCGACGCGGAAATTCGCCCCCATCTCGATGCCGCTGCCCGCGAGGGCGAAGACAAAGGTCTGCGGCACGTAGCCCACCAGCGAGCCGAGCAGGAACGGCCGCGCCGGCACGCGCGACACGCCCGCCGCGAGGCAGGTGGCGAAGTTGTTGCCGACCGGCAGCAGGCGGATCAGCAGCGTCATCGAAAATGGGTTGGCAGCGAGGAAATCCTCGACGCGGCGCACGCGCGCGCGCGTTTTCTCCGACATGCGCTCGCTTACCAGCGGGCGGCCGACGAAGCGGCCGTAGAAGAACACCAGCACGCAGCCCAACTCGGTGGCGGCGAGCGCGAGCAGCGTGCCCAGGCCGAGCCCGAACGCGTACCCGCCGAGAAAGCTGACGATGTGCCGCGGCACGGCCACTGCCGTCACCAGCCCACCGACGGCGACATAGAGCAGTTCGCCCGGAATGCCCTTGCCGCGCACCTCATGGTCGATCCAGTCCTCGGACAGCATCCCGGTCAGCATGCCGCTCTCGACGAAGTAGCCGACCGCGATCAACGTGGCGAGAAAAACCAGTCCCGGCAGATAGGTGCGGACCTTCACGGGCGCGGGCGTTCGCTCACCTGCGGCCGCCGCACGCGGCGCTGCAGCCACATCACCCCGAACAGATCCACGATCCCCACCCACAGCCGGTCGAACATGCCGTAGTTCGACGTGCCGCGCGTGCGTGGACGGTGGTTCACCTCCACCGACAGCGTCGCCCCGCCGTTCCGCTGGATCAGCGCCGGCAGGAAGCGATGCATGTGGTCGAAAACCGGCAGTTCCAGCACCGCCGAGCGCAGCATCAGCTTCAGCCCGCAACCCGTGTCCGGCGTCGCGTCGCCCAGCAGCCGCGAGCGCACGCCGTTGGCGACGCGCGACGAAACGCGCTTCAACCACGTGTCCTGGCGCTTCTTCCGGTACCCGGCGACAAGCTGCAGCTCAGGCGTGCCAGACCCGGACCGCCCCGCCCCATCCCGCGCCGAATCTCTTGCTGCTATCAGCTTCGGAATGTCCGCTGGATCGTTCTGCCCGTCCCCGTCCAGCGTCGCGATCCACTCCCCCCGCGCCGCCCGGAACCCCGTCACCAGCGCCACGCTCTGCCCGCAACTCTCCGCATGCGCCAGCACCCGCAGCCGCGGATGCGCTTTCAGCGCCTCCCCTAGCCGCGCCGGCGTCGCATCGCTGCTGCCGTCGTCAACATAGACGACCTCGAACTCCCCCCTGCCCTCAAGCGCAGCGTGGATCTCCGCGAGGAGCGGCAGGATGTTGTCCGCTTCGTTGCGGACGGGGATGACGACGGAGAGATGCACTTGGAGAATCGCGGTTCTTACGAACGCCTCACGAATGCGAATAGTGGCCCATACTTTTTGCCGTCTGCGTCTCGCAGCGCCGAAATGTATTGATTGCGTACATCGCTCGTGGCGACCAGATCACCATCGCCCCAACTGAATCGTTCTGCTTCGCGCTCCACAAGGAGCAGGTCACACATGGTCCTGGCGAATCGACCATTCCCAT
Organism: Betaproteobacteria bacterium; assembly: GCA_031409355.1. GTDB lineage: Bacteria > Pseudomonadota > Gammaproteobacteria > Burkholderiales > SG8-39 > RBG-16-66-20. The sequence goes on from JANNXB010000052.1 coordinate 8,237, forward strand.
TGGGAAACGGATGGATATAAGCCAGCCGATGGTGGAATCTGGCGGCAATCTCATCGATCAGCCATTTGCCATCCGCCAGTTGCGCCTTTACATCCTCACACAATTTCTTCAGTTCCATTTCGACGTTTTCAGGCGGAACGCCGATGTTCTTTTCCGTCTTGCGAAACTTTCCAGCCCACCGCCAGGTGTTCCCAAACATCTTCCTGTGGAGTTGCTGCATGAATTTGATGGATAAAACATTTGGCTTCCTGGTGTTGAACGCCCAAGTCTCGCCCTCCAGTACATTGAGCAGTTCCCAGCGGTTTAGCTGGCCTTGGGTAGTGATATGACCAGGTATCAGGCCTTCAGCTTCGTCTGGATCAAGGGGCGTTGCCCCAGGTGGATACTGAAACTCTATTCCCACAGCTTTCTTGGATTTCCAGTCAGTAATTTCTGCACCAGGCGGTCGAGTTCCAATTTTTGCTCGGCGTCACTGATTCCTTGCGCTTCAAGGTTCATCGAGTGCGCGACACGCTTGAGTTGTGGGAGCGCTACTCGTAGCGCTTGATCTTTCCGTATTTCAGCAAGCGGCTTGTTCGGTACGACTGCGTAGACGAGATGGCAATCCATTGCACCAGCCAGTTTTTGGAGCGTTTGAAGCTTTATCGTTCCGCTAGCTTCGCCATCTTGCATGTCTTCGATAGTTTGCGGCTTTAGATGAAGCCTGTTAGCCAGCTGCCGATTCGACATCCCTAACGCACCCTGGATTGCTCTGACCCACCCCCGGCGAGGGGGTTGAGCTTCCAGAGCTCTAAAGGGCTCCAGAGCCTGGTCAACCTGCTCCAGTCTCAAATGGTCCTTATCCTTCATGTGGCTAATCTCGGAGGCAATTGAAATACCAGGTCACAGTCTGGCTATTGCAATAATAACAGGCTATAGGCTGGTTTATAGATATAAATAAACAGTCTATAGGCTGGTGAAATTATATTTTAAACAAGGTCATATTCTTGTTTTATAACCCAACATATTGATTTAATAATATTATTTCATAGCAAGATTCTGGTCCCTACCCGCTCCGTGGTCACCGGCCCGTCACCCGCGAACTTCGCTCACTCACCTGACCGTCGCACGCGGCGCTGCAGCCACATCACCCCGAACAGATCCGTGATCCCCACCCACAGCCGGTCAAACATGCCGTAGTTCGACGTGCCGCGCGTGCGAGCGCGGTGGTTCACCTCCACCGACAGCGTCGCGCCGCCGTTCCTCTGGATCAGCGCCGGCAGGAAGCGGTGCAAGTGGTCGAACACCGGGAGTTGCAGTCCTGACGATCTCTGGATTCGACTTGTGCATTTTGCCAAATGGCGTCTGGCAATAGAGCGCGAACGCAACTACCAACTGCTCGCGGGACCAGCGATTAATTGCCATATATGCTCTCCAAATTTCGAGGCGACTTGGAGTTTCAGCGCCTTATAGAAAAACAGCAAGCTGACGTCAACCCAACAGTCGATATCGGTTTGGTCGTCGTCGAATTCCACGCATCGGTGCTTGGTGGTCCGTCCCTGATTTTGGGTCTATAATGCTCCCCTGCTGAGGAGCGCTGCATTCCACGAAGGGGTGGATCAGGCTCAGCTAAACAAAACGGCGCTCGCATTGGAAACGATGCGGGCGCTTCGCTTTTGGGGCCCCGCCAAACCACAGGAGAGCTCCAGAATGAACGCACCAAACCCGAAGTTCACCGATTACAAGGTCGCCGACCTGTCCCTGGCTGGCTGGGGCCGCAGGGAAATCGCCATTGCCGAGTCCGAGATGCCGGCGCTGATGATGATCCGCGAGGAATACGCCGCGACGCAGCCCCTGAAGGGCGCGCGCGTCACCGGATCGCTGCACATGACGATCCAGACCGCGGTCCTGATCGAAACGCTGGAGGCGCTGGGCGCGGACGTGCGCTGGGCGTCGTGCAACATTTTCTCGACACAGGATCACGCCGCGGCGGCGATCGCCGCGGGCGGTACGCCAGTGTTCGCCGTCAAGGGCGAGACGCTGGACGACTACTGGGACTACACCCACCGGATATTCGAGTTTGGCGACAGGGGTCCGAACATGATCCTCGACGACGGCGGCGACGCGACGTTGCTGATGCACCTGGGCAAGCGCGCGGAGAAGGACGCGTCCCTCATCGCGAAGCCGGGCTCGGAGGAGGAGACGAGCCTGTTCAAGTCCATCAAGGCGAAGCTGGCCAAGGACCCGACGTGGTATTCGCGCGTTGGGAAGGACATCAAGGGGGTGACGGAGGAAACCACCACCGGCGTGCACCGCCTGTACGAGATGGCGAAGAAGAAGGAGCTGCTGTTCCCGGCGATCAACGTCAACGATTCGGTGACGAAGTCGAAGTTCGACAACCTCTACGGCTGCCGCGAGTCGCTGGTGGACGGCATCAAGCGGGCGACCGACGTGATGGTGGCAGGCAAGGTTGCGGTGGTGGCCGGCTACGGCGACGTCGGCAAGGGTTCGGCGCAGGCGCTGCGTGCCCTGTCGGCGCAGGTGTGGGTGACGGAGGTGGATCCGATCTGCGCGCTGCAGGCGGCGATGGAAGGCTACCGCGTGGTGACCATGGACTATGCCGCCGACAAGGCCGACATCTTCGTCAGCGCCACCGGCAACTACCACGTGATCACGCACGATCACATGAAGAAGATGAAGGACCAGGCCATCGTCTGCAACATCGGCCACTTCGACAATGAAATCGAGGTCGCGGCACTGGCGCAGTACAAGTGGGAAGAGATCAAGCCGCAGGTGGATCACATTATTTTCCCCGATGGAAAGAGGATCATCCTGCTGGCCAAGGGGCGCCTCGTTAACCTGGGTTGCGGCACGGGTCATCCGTCCTACGTGATGAGTTCCTCTTTTGCCAACCAGGTGATCGCGCAGATCGAGCTCTTCACGAACCTCGCGAAATACCCGGTGGGCGTGTACACGCTGCCCAAGCACCTGGACGAGAAAGTCGCCCGCCTGCAGCTCAAGAAATTGAATGCGGTGCTGACCGAGCTCTCGGACGCGCAGGCGCAGTACATCGGCGTGCCGAAGTCCGGGCCGTACAAGACGGATTACTACCGCTACTAAGATGAAATTGCTGCTTGTCTGGCTGATCAACGCCATCGCGCTCATGGCGGTGGCGTACCTCCTGCCCGGCATCGCTGTGGCGAGCTTCCTCACGGCGCTCGTCGCGGCGCTGGTGCTGGGCCTGGTGAACGCGGTGATCCGCCCGGTCCTGATCCTGCTGACCCTGCCGGCGACCCTGCTGACGCTCGGCCTGTTCATTTTCGTGATCAACGGCCTCCTGTTCTGGTTCGTGGGCTCGTTCATCTCCGGCTTCGTGGTTTCAGGATTCTGGTGGGGCGTCGGCGGGGCCATCGTCTACAGCATCGTTTCCTGGGCGCTGTCGGCGCTGCTGCTGCCGGAGAAAAAATAATGGGGACAGTCCACGTTTTCCGCGGAAAACGTGGACTGTCCCTGTTTTCACGCGATGACTAACCGCACCTACAGCTTCGAGTTTTTCCCGCCGCGCACGCCCGCCGGGAAGGAAAAGCTGCGCGCCACCTGGCAGGAGCTCGGCAAGCTCAAGCCGAAGTTCTTCTCCGTCACCTTCGGCGCCGGCGGCTCGACGCAGGCCGGCACGCTGGACACCGTCCTGCAGATCCTTAACGACGGACTCGAGGCGGCGCCGCACATCTCGTGCGTCGCCTCGACGCGGACGGAGATCGCGGCGATCCTCGACCAGTACAAGGCGAGCGGCATCCGCCACATCGTCGCGCTGCGCGGCGACCTGCCCTCGGGCGTCGCGATGGCGGGCGAACTGCGCTACGCGAGCGAGCTGGTGGCGTTCATCCGCGAGCGCACCGGCGACTGGTTCAACATCGAGGTCGGCTGCTACCCCGAATACCACCCGCAGACGCGCAACGCCGCGGACGAGGTGCGGAACTTCAAGAAGAAGGTCGACGCCGGCGCCAATGCGGCCATCACGCAGTACTTCTACAACCCGGACGCGTATTTCCGCTTCGCCGAGGAGTGCGTCGCCGCGGGCATCCGCATCCCGATCGTCCCGGGCATCATGCCGATCGCCAACTTCTCGCAGCTGGCGCGCTTCTCGGACGCCTGCGGCGCAGAAATCCCGCGCTGGATGCGCCTGAAGTTCGAGGGCTTCCTCGAAGACAGCGCCTCTATCCGCGCTTTCGGCCTCGATGTCGTTTGCGCGCTATGCGAGAAGCTACTCGCCGCAGGCGCGCCGGGCCTGCATTTCTACACGCTGAACCAGGCCGCTCTCAGCACCGCGATCTGGGAGCGGCTGGGCCTGTCGTCCCACGACTAAGGGCCGGTCGCTGCATACGCGGTGAAGCTGTTTCCAGCGTTGCATAAGTTGCTTCAGCGTTGTTAATCCGCGCTGTGTTGGACAGCGAACAGAGCAAGCCCCGGCGGAAGGCGACCATGGCCTGATTTATGCACTGCTCGCAGGCGGTGCCGAGGAGATCGCCTTGGAGCTGTTCCAGCTGCTGAAATCGATGGTCGATCACAACGCTTCGGACCTGTTCCTTTCGGTCGGCGCGCCGCCCAACCTCAAGATCGAAGGCGCCACGCGGCCGCTGAAGCTGCCGCCGCTCGGGCCCGGCGAGGTGACCGCGCTCGCGCACAGCGCGATGAACGAGCGCCAGATGAAGCAGTTCGAGGAAACGCTGGAGTGCAACCTGTCGATTTCCGCGGAAGGCATCGGCAGGTTCCGCATCAACATCTACCGGCAGCGCAACGAAGTGGCGATGGTGGTGCGCTACCTCAAGTCGCGCATTCCATCATTCGCCGATCTCGGCCTGCCGCGGCTGCTGGAAGAGCTGGTGATGACCAAGCGCGGGCTGGTGCTGATCGTCGGCGCCGCGGGCTCCGGGAAATCCACCACCCTCGCGTCGATGGTGGAGTATCGCAACACGCACGAGACCGGCCACATCCTCACCATCGAGGATCCGATCGAATTCATCTACGAACACAAGAAGTCCATCGTCGACCAGCGCGAGGTCGGAGTCGACACGCTGTCGTTCGCCGAGGCGCTGCGGAACGCAATGCGCGAGGCGCCCGACGTGATCGTGGTGGGCGAGATCCGCGACCGCGACACCATGCAGCACGCCATCGCCTACGCCGAGACCGGGCACCTGTGCCTGTCGACGCTGCACTCGAACAACGCCAACCAGGCGCTTGAGCGCGTGATCAATTTCTTCCCGCAGGACGCGCACCGGCAGCTGCTGATGGACCTCTCGCTCAACCTGAAGGCGGTGATCTCGCAGCGCCTGGTCGCCGGCCTCGCCCAGAAGCTGGTGCCGGCAATCGAAATCCTGCTCAACACCCCCTACATCGCCGACCTGATGCAGAAGGGCCGGCCCGACGAAATCAAGGCCGTGATGGCCAAATCCGTGGAACTCGGCATGCGCACCTTCGACCAGTCGCTCTACGACCTGTACCTGGACCATCGCATCTCTTACGAGGAAGCCATGCACAACGCCGATTCGCGCACCGACCTCGCGTTGCGCATCCGCCTGTCGGTCGGCAAGCACGCCGACGATGCGCTTCCGCTGGGCCTGGCGGACTGGAAGAAGCCGGTGGACAGTGGCTGAATCGCGCCCCGATTCCTGGCCGCTGCCACCGCATTTCGTCGAGCATGAGGCCCCCGGCGGGATCGACCATGCGGAATGCCTGGCGCTGCGCTACGCGGCGCCGCCTGTTGCCGGCCGCCTCGAGCGCTTCGATGCCCTCGCGGCGAAGATCTCGGTGCGGCCGCCCCGGGACCCCGCTGCAACGGACATCGGCTTCGACGACCTGCGCGTCCTGCAGCTCCTGCAGGCGGTGACGCTTGCCGAACTGCCCGCCCTGGCAGGCGGGGATACGCGCCTGTCGCCCTCGAAGCGCGGCTTCTCGATCCAGTACCGGGATACCACCCGCGCGAGCGGGGAAACCCGCGGTTTCCTGCACGACAGGACCGGCATCTACCTGTACGTCGTAACGGGCGAACGGCGCTGCGCGCCATGGTTCGTCCCGGCGGCATCGGGCAAGGTGAGCGTCGGGGAAAACCTGACCGAGGCACTTCCGCCCGACCTTGTTGCGATCGACGCGCAACTGCGGCAGGCGCGCGCCCGCCAGGTGGCGGATCAGCGCAAGACGTTCGCGCAGACGCTGGTCGAAGCAGACGCGCTGAGCAGCGACGATGCGGCGCGGGCGATCGCGGAGAAATTCGGCGTTCCCTACGTGGCTGTGCGCGATATCGAGATCGCCGCCGACGCGCTCGCCACGCTCGACGCGCGCTTCGCGGTGGAAAACCGCGTGCTGCCGCTCTATCTGAGGAACGGACTGCTGGTCGTCGCGACGGAAAATCCGTTCGACCGCGAACTGCTGCAGCGTTTGCGCTTCGTCACCGACATGTCGGCCGTCATGGTGATGGCGAGCGGCGCGCAGGTCGCGGAGCGGCTGGCAAAGGAGTATTCCCGCAGCACGACCTCGCCGGGCGAAGGCGCTCCGGAATTAGCCGCGCTCCTGGAAAAGGTCGACGTCCTGTCGCCTGATCGGCACAACGACAGCGTGGTTTCCGACAGCAACCTGGTGCGGCTCGTGACGCGGATCATTCTCGACGCGCACGAGCAGGGCGCTTCGGACATTCATGTCGAAACCAACCCCGGCACCATGAAAACCCGCGTCCGGCTGCGCAAGGACGGCGTGCTCGCCGATTACCTGGACCTCTCGTCCAGCGTGCGCGCCGCGATCATCTCGCGCATCAAGGTGATGAGCGATCTGGACATCTCCGAGCACCGCCGGCCGCAGGACGGCAAGATTTCGTTCCGCAATTTCGGTCCCGCCGACCTCGACCTGCGCGTGGCCATCGTGCCGACCTCGGAGGGCCTCGAGGATGTCGTGCTGCGGCTCCTGGCCGCGGGCAAGCCGATGCCGGTGGACAAGCTGGGACTGACGTCGCGCAACTTCGCCGAGGTAGGGCGCATGGCGGCGAAGTCCTTCGGCCTGTTCCTGGTCTGCGGCCCGACCGGCTCGGGCAAGACGACCACGCTGCACTCCATCCTGGGCAGCATCAACACCGCCGAGCACAAGATCTGGACCGCGGAGGACCCGATCGAAATCCACCAGGAAGGGCTGCGCCAGGTGCAGGTCAACGCGCGCATCGGCTTCACCTTCGCGGCCGCGATGCGCTCGTTCCTGCGCGCCGATCCCGACGTCATCATGGTCGGCGAAATGCGCGACCAGGAAACCACCAAGATCGGCATCGAGGCATCGCTGACCGGCCACCTGGTGTTCTCGACCCTGCACACCAACAGCGCCTCGGAAAGCATCGTTCGCCTGCTCGACCTGGGCATGGATCCGTTCAACTTCGCCGACGCGTTGATCGGCGTGCTGGCGCAGCGGTTGGTGCGCCGCTTGTGCGCTTCCTGCATGCGGCGGCGTCCCGCGACCCCGGCGGAACTGGAGGAGCTGGCGCTAGAGTACGACCGCCCCGTTCGCGATGGTGCCAGTGGCGCCGGACGCCTGCTGAAGGAGGACTTGAACGCAGGCGACCCGGCCATGATCGGCGAAGCACCCGGCTGCCCGGCATGCAACGGCTCCGGCTATCGCGGCAGGCTGGCGATACACGAGCTGCTTTCGGCCGACGCGCGCATCCGGCACGACATCCAGAGCAAAGCGCCGGTCGAAGAAGTGCTTCAGGCCGCCGTCAGCGGCGGCATGACCACGCTGATGCAGGACGGCATACTCAAGGTCCTGCAGGGCCAGACAGACCTGCGCCAGGTCCGATCCGCCTGCTCCTAGGAAGCACGCGCCGTATGTTCGCCAACGCACGGTAACAGGCGCGGCGGGCGCCAGGAATCGACGGGATGCACGGCTTCTCACGCCATCGCGCGTGCTCGACGCCAGCGCCGGCGGCCTCGGCCTTGCGATCCGGCGCGGCGATGCCACATGGGCAAAACTCGGCGCGCTGGTCGCGGTACTGATCGAGCCGGGCAAGGACTGGTTCGTGGGCGCCCTGCGGCGCATCTTCTCGGTGGACGAGGAACTGCGTTTGGGCACCCAGATCCTCGCCGCCAAGCCGCGCAAGGTCCTGCTGTACGCGCAGGCGGTGCGCGAGAACATGGTCTGGGACGAGGCGATCCTGGCGGAGAAGAGCTTCGGCGAGAATTACCGCTACGCCGTCCTGCTGGAGCCCCAGAACCTCCCGCTCGCCGCCGCCGATCTGCTGCTGCCCCCGGGCATGGCGAGGAAGGGGATCCAGTTCGATGTACCGATGCCCGGAGGACAACAGCGCATCTCCATCGCGCGACTGCATTCCGAGAGCGAGTATTCCCAGCGCGCGCTGTTCGAGCCGCTGGGCGTCACCTCGTCCTAGTCGAGCGGGACGCGACCGCCCTCCGCGTCGCGCTCGTAAGCGCGCCAGGGCGAACCGGGCGAGGAGCGCGCATCTACCCTGCACGCGCCGAAGCGGAACGGCACCCAATCACGGCCCGGATTGACGAAGCGCAGGTCGAGGAACCAGGCGCAGTCCGGATTGCTGGTCGCGCCGTCGAACGCGGGCCGTTCGGCGAACCAACGCATGAACCCGAGCGATGGTGATTCCCAGGCTTGCCTTGCGGCGTCATTGTCGCC
>JANNXB010000053.1:0-3242 GCA_031409355.1 Betaproteobacteria bacterium
CGCTTCGAGATCCGGCTCGTTCGGGCTGTGGATCAGGTTGAAGCCATACGGCGCGCCGGGAATCGTGCGCGCCAGCTCGTCGATCGCCGCTTCGATCCGCTCCAGGCTGAGTCCCGCGGCGCCGAAAAAGCCGAGCATGCCGGCGCCGGCCATTTCCGCGACGAGCCTTGTCGAGGCGATGCCGTTGGCCATCGCGCCCGCGACATAGGCATAGCGCAGGCGATGGTCCCGACGGAACGATTCGTCCCCCAGGAACTCCGCTTTCAGCCCCGGAATCAGGGCGTTTGCACTCTGGCGTTCGAGAGTCTCGAGCATGACCGGCAACGATAACGCGGTCTGCTCGATTGATAAAGCCCCGCGGACCCCGGGGCTAATGCGGTCGCGCGTTCCGCATCCGGATGAGCCAGCGTGGCGTCGCCAGTGCGGCACGCCTGAACCGCCGCGCCGGCCGTGCGTATTCCGAGAGCTTTTCCTCGATGAAGTGCAACATCTCGGGCGGCAGATTGCGTGCGGCGTCCGCGAAGCGGTCCTTTAGCACCATGTAGGGCATGACTCCATCCAGCGCCATGTCGCCTGACTGGTCCCGGCCGGGCGAGTTGCCGTAGCGCTGCCGCACCGAGAGGTGCTGGAAGCCGCGGCCGCGCTGCCATTCGAGCGCGCGCTCGCGGCGCGAATCGCGGTCGTAGCAGAGCTGGAACCGCTGCATTTCTCCGGCGCCGTCCTGCCAGACGTAAAGGTCGAAATACTCGTCCTGGAACCAGCGCCGCGTGCGCTGCGGGTCGCGTTGTTCGACACCCCGAATTTCCCTCAGCACGTTTCCCTCAGCATGCGCGCGCCGCTCCGCTTGCGATCAGTTGCTCGATGGCGCCGTCCTGCAGCCCCGTTTCGCGCAGCACCTCACGCGTGTGCTCGCCCAGGCGCGGCGCATGGCGGCGATACTCGGGTGCCGACTCAGACCATTCCGAGGGCACGGCCATCGAGCGGATGCGGCCTTCGCTCGGATGCTCGACTTCGCGAAAGTAGCCGATAGCCGCGAGGTGCGGATCCTCGACGACATCGGTGAGGCTGTTCATGCGCTGCACCGGGATGTCGGCGCGCTCCAGCACCGCGACCCACTCGGCGGTGCCGCGCTTTTTCATTTCCGCGGCGACCAGCGCGTTCGCGCCCTCGAAGTCGCGGCTGCGCGCTTCCGGCGTGGCGTAGCGCGGGTCGGCGAACAGCTCGGGCCGCCCGATCAGCTCGAAGAACGCGCGCCACTGCTTGTCGTTGTAGACCAGCACGCAGACGTAGCCGTCCTTCGTTTCATAGGGACGGCGCTCCTTCGCCAGCATGCGTGCGTATCCCGGTGCTCCCATCTGCGGGAGGTAGGTGTAGCCGCCCATGTGCTCGCCCATCACCGTCTGCAGCAGGCTCTCGAACATCGGCACGTCGACGCGCTGCCCTGTGCCGGATTTCTCGCGACGGTACAGGGCGGCGCACACCGCGTTGACGATGTGCAGGCCGACGGAACGGTCGGCAATCGTCGCAGGCACGTAGCGCGGCGAATCCGCGCCGGCCTCCTTCGAGAGCCACGGCAGCCCGGTCGCGCCCTGGATCAGGTCGTCGTAGGCGGCCTTCGGCGCGTAAGGGCCGCGCTGCGAATAGCCGAAGGCGCCGACGTAGATGATGCGCGGATTCACCGCGCGCACCTCGTCGTAGCCGAGCTTTAGGCGCGCCATCGCCTGCGGGCGGATGTTGTAGACCAGCACGTCCGCGTCTTTCGCGATGGCGAGGCAGGCCGCGCGCGCGCTGTCCTGTTTCAGGTCCAGCACCACCGAACGCTTGTTGCGGTTGGCGTTCATGAAGATGTGCCCCATGCCCTTGGAGCGCATCGGCGCGTTATGGCGCATCACGTCGCCCTCGGGCGGTTCCACCTTGATCACGTCGGCGCCGAAATCCGCGAGGATCTGCGTCGCGTACGGCCCCATCACCACCGTGGTGAGATCGAGGATGCGCACGCCGTCGAGCGGTCCCGCCATGCCGGCTACTCGGGCTGAATGTTGGCGAGCTTGGCTAGTTTCGCCCAATGCGCGATCTCGCTCTGGATGAACTTGCCGAGCTGCTCCGGATTCATCGGCGCCACGTCGGTGCCGATGACAGCGAACTTGTCGGCAACTTCTTTTTTCTTTATTGCTTTCAGGATATTTTCAGAAAGCAAGTTCACGATTTCCCTCGGCGTGCCAGCCGGGGCCATGAGCGCGAACCACGCGATCAGCTCGTAGCCCTTCAGCTCCTCGGAGATCGCCGGTACGTCCGGCGCAAGCGACGTGCGCGCGGCCGAAGTGACCGCCAGCCCTTTCAGCTTGCCGCCCTTTTGCTGCGCCAGCGCGTTGCCCAGGTCGACGAAGGTGAACGACAGCGTGCCGCCCAGTACGTCGGTGACGGTCTGCGGGATGCCCTGGTAGGGGACTTCCAGCACGTCCAGCTTGCCCATGGAATTGAGCATCGCCAGCGACACCCGCGAGCCCGCGGAGCCGTGGCCCGAGGAGAGCTTGCCCGGCCTGGCGCGCGCGTCGGCGAGAAACTCCTTGAAGCTGCGGATCGGCGAATCGGCTTTCAGCATCAGCATGAAAGAGGTCGTGCCGACGCGCGCCACGGGCGAAAAATCCTTCACCGGATCGTAGGGCAGCTTCTTGAACAGGCTGACGTTGGCGGCCTGCGGCGTGTTGGTGGTCATCAACAGGGTGTAGCCGTCGGGCGCGGCCTTCGCCACCTCGCTGGCGCCGATGGCGCCCGAGGCGCCGGGCTTGTTCTCGACGACGATCGGCTGCTTCAGCTCCTCCTGCAGCTGCTGGCCGACCAGCCGCGCCACCTGGTCGGTGGCGCTGCCAGCGGGGAAGGGGACCACGAGCTTGACGGGTTTGGAGGGGTAGCCCTGCGCATTTACATTGAAGGAAAAAATAAAGGCGAGAAAGATCCAGGAACGTTTCATGTCACTCCCTATGAATTCAGTTTCACCAGCAGCTCCCGCGTCTTGGCGGGGTCCGACTGGCGCAGCACGCGCTGCGCGAGCGGCTGGGCTTCGGCGAGGTTGGTGCGCAGCACCCGCTCCTTGATCGCGAGCAACTGCTGCGCGTGCATCGAGAAGTTGCGCAGGCCGAAGCCGAGCAGCAGGCGCGTGAGCCCGGGGTCGCCCGCCATTTCGCCGCACACCGCGATCGGCGTGCCGCCGCGGTTGGCGGCCTGGATGGTGTGCGCGATCA
>JANNXB010000054.1:0-2573 GCA_031409355.1 Betaproteobacteria bacterium
GCGATGTCGTCCACCTCCGGCAGCACGCCGAGCGGCGTGTGCTGCATGACTTTCTCGAGGATCTCCGGGTTGGAGAACACCGGCACCGTGAGCGGCGTGCGCACGAAGGTCGGCGCCACCGCGTTGACGCGGATCTTCAGCGGCGCGAACTCCAGCGCCAGCGCGCGCGTCATGTTCACCACCGCCCCCTTGGAGGTCTGGTAGGCGGGATTGGGAAAGATGCCGCCCGAGAAGCCCATGATCGAGGCTAGGTTGACGATCGCGCCGCCGCCCCGGTCTTTCATCGAGCGCGCGGCAATGCGCGCGCAGAGGAACGAACCGCGCACGTTGACGCCCATGACGCGGTCCCAGTCCTCCGCCGTGATCTCATGCGCGTTCTTGCGCACCGCGATGCCGGCGTTGTTGACCAGGATGTCCGTGCCGCCGAACTGCGCCCCAATCTCCTTGAAGGCCTTCTCGATCGCCGCGTCGTCGGAGACGTCAGCCCGGATGCAGCCGGGCGCTTCCTCGATGTCGATCCGCACCACCTTGGCGCCGGCCTTTTCCAGCAACGCGGCGGTGGCCTTGCCGATACCCATGGCGGCACCGGTGACGACCGCTGTTTTGCCTTTCAGATCGAATAGGTCCATGAGGCCGGTAGTATAGAGGCATGCACGACCTCCTGATTCGAAACGCTCTTATCCTTGATGGACTCGGTGCCGCGCCCTTTCATGGAGATTTGGCAGTTACAAAAGGGAAAATCGAGGAAATCGGAAAAGTAAAAAGCCCCGCAAGAGAAGCCATCGATGCCGACGGCCTGGCGCTGATGCCGGGCATTATCGACAACCACACGCACTACGACGCCCAGCTCACCTGGGACCCACTCGCCTCGCCCTCGCCCGCGCTCGGCGTGACCACCGCGGTCATCGGCAACTGCGGCTTCACCATCGCCCCCTGCCGCCCGGCCGACCGGGACCTGATCCTGAAAAATCTGACGCAGGTCGAGGGCATGGCGATCGACGTGCTGCGCGCCGGCACGCGCTGGGATTTCGAGTCCGTGCCAGAGTTCTTCGTCATGTTGGAACGCCAGGGCGTGGCGATCAACGTTGCCTGCTACGTCGGACATTCCTCCGTGCGCACCTACGTGATGGGCGAGGACGCGCCCAGGCGCGCCGCGACCGCCGCCGAAGTCGCGAAGATGAAGGACATCGTGCTGGAAGGCATGCGCGCCGGCGCGATCGGCTTCGCCACTTCCACCTCGCCCAATCACAACGGCCACGGCGGCATCCCGATGCCCTCGCGCCTCGCCGACGACCAGGAGCTGCGCGCGCTGGTCGGCTGCCTGAAGGAAGCGGGCCGCGGCGTCTTCATGCTGACCAAGGGCGGCCAGACCACGGTGGAGTTCCTGGAGGAGCTCGCCGCGGACACGGGCCGGCCGGTCGTGGTTGCCGCGCTGCTGCACAACAACACCAACCCGCGCGCCGTGTTCGAGGACCTCGAGAAGATCGCCGCGGCCAACGGGCGCGGACACCGGCTGCTCGGCGCGATCTCCTGCTGCCCGCTGACCATGGATTTCACGTTGCACTCGCCCTACACCTTCGAGGGCCTCGCGGCCTGGAAGCCGGCCCTGTCGCTCTCAGGGGGAAAATATAAAGATTTGTTGAAAGAAAAAATATTTCGCGACGCGGTGCGCGCGGAGATCAATGGCCCGCCGGTCGCGACGCGCCTGTTCAACGGCCAGTGGGACAAGATGTATGTGGAGAACGTCGGCCGCCCCGCGAACGCCAAATGGCAGCAGACGACGGTCGCCGACATGGCGCGCGCCACCGGCGCCGATCCGCTCGACGCGATGCTCGACCTCGCCCTCGCCGAAGACCTGGACACCGAATTCAGCGCGCTGCTGCTTAACTCGGACGAGACGGCGGTCGCCGCCATGCTGCGCCATCCGCATTCGCTGGTTTCGCTGTCCGACGCGGGCGCGCACCTGACGCTGTTCAACGACGCCGGCTTCGGCCTGCACCTGCTTGGCCACTGGGTGCGGGAGAAAGGGGCGCTCACCCTGGCGGAAGCGGCGCGCAAACTGACCAGCGATACGGCTTCCGTCTTTGGCATCCGGGAGCGTGGAAGGCTGGCACCCGGCACCGCCGCGGATCTGTTTCTCTTCGACCCCGCCACCGTCGGCCGGGGACCGAAGCAGCGCGTGCAGGACCTGCCGGCGGGCGGCACGCGCCTCATCATGCCGCCGGTCGGCGTGCATGGCGTCTGGGTGAACGGCACGCGCATCGCGGATGAGAAGGGCATGCGCCCGCTCGACCGGCTGCCGGGCAAGGTGCTGCGCGAATTCAACGGCTGAAAGCCATGATCATCGACTGCCACGGCCACTACACCACCGCTCCCGCGGGCTTGTGGGAATGGCGTAAAAGACAGATTTCAAGTCTAAAAAATTCTTTTGCAAAACCAATAATTTCCGACCAGGAAATTCGCGATTCCCTCGAAGGCGCGCAGCTGAAAATCCAAAGCGAGCGCGGCACCAATCTCACTTTTTTTTCACCGCGCGCGGGTTCGATGGAGCACCACGTCGGCGATGAGGCGGT
>JANNXB010000055.1:0-2743 GCA_031409355.1 Betaproteobacteria bacterium
GATTGAGGTATTGGCGCGGCGGCTGTCGCTCTCCTCTTCGAGGCGCTGGATCAGCGTCGTCCATCAGCCGTTTCCCGGCCGTGCCCGTAAATATGGTAATATGGGTTCGTGAAAACGACGCTCGAAATTCCGGATCTCTTGTTTCGCAAGGCGAAGTCGAAAGCCGCCGAGCGCGGCCAGACGCTCAAGCAGCTCGTCACCGAGGCGCTGCAGGAAAAACTGGCCGCCCGCGCGGACAAGACCCACCCCGGCGAACCCGCATGGATGCAGGGTTTCGGCAAGCTGCGCCGATTGCGCAAGGAGACGCGGCGCATTCAAGCCAGAATAGACGAGGAGTTCGGGGTCATTGAGCCCGAGGATCGGGCGTGATCCTGGACACCAACGCCTTGTCGGCGTTTGTGGACGGCGATGAAGGGGTGGCGGAAGTCCTGCGGCGGCAGGCGCGTGCGGCGATTCCCGTGATCGTGCTGGGGGAATTTCGCTACGGCATCTCGCAGTCCAGGCACCGTCCGACATACGAGGAATGGCTGGAGTCCCAGTTGCCGCACTTCGACGTGCTGGTGGTAACGGAAGAAACAAGCGTTGCGTACGCGACGCTCAGGTCGGCGCTAAAACGGGCGGGGCGACCAATTCCGGCCAATGACGCGTGGATCGCGGCGCTCGCGCTGCAGCACCGCCTCCCCGTTCTCAGCCGCGATGCGCACTTCGACGCAGTACCGGGTCTTGATCGAAAAAGCTGGTAGCGTGAACTGGCGTGCGGACTGCTGAACAACCAAGTGTGCAGCTGCACGCGGCGCGCAACTTCAGGCCGCAGGGTTTCCTGCCGCTGGCGTTGGGCGAACACCCGCTCGGCTGGATCCGCCGCGACCAGGCAGACCGGTTGCGCGCCTGGCCGGACGTTTTTGAGGTCGCCGAAAATCGTATTTTCCTGTCTCCGGGGCCAGAACCCGTGCTTTCCCATGCTATTGCCAAAGTCACGCAGGCGCTGGCGCGAGACGGTGCGATCCGCGGCTGGCGCGGCGAGACCTATGCGGTGCGCGCCAAAGCGGGTGGAGAAACCCTGTTTCACACCGAGCGCGCGGCGATGCGCTTTTTCGGCCTGACCTCTTCGGCAGCGCATCTCAATGGATTCTTCGTTCGCAACGAAAATCTGGAGATGTGGATCGCGCGCCGCTCGGCGACGAAGGCGATCGATCCGGGGTTGCTCGACAATCTGGTCGGCGGCGGTGTGCCTTCGGGCGAGGACGCCTGGCAGACGCTGCTGCGCGAGTGCGGCGAGGAGGCGGGCATTCCGGTTGCGTTGGCGGAAAACGCGCGGCCTGCGGGGGTGCTGAGAGTCTGCAGGGAAGTGCCCGAGGGGCTGCACAGCGAGATTCTGCACGTTTATGATCTGCCGCTTCCGCCGGAATTCGCACCGCGCAACGCCGACGGCGAGGTGAGCGAATTCCTGTCGTTCGATGCGCAGGCGCTGCTCGAGCGCATCGTGCGCGGAGAACTGACCGTGGAGGCGGGGCTCGTGGCTGCGGATTTCGCGCTGCGCCACGGCCTGATTCGGGATGTAGACGGAAAAGCAGGCACGGCGATCGCCGCCTGCCGCGGCCCTATACTGCCTTGAGGTGCCAGGCCTTCGGGCGGGTGAACGCCTGGATGCCGTAAGTGGACAGCGTCACGCCGACGCCGGAGCGCCCGACGCCCGACCACGGCAGACGCGGGCTGACGCGGTCGCAGCAGTTCCAGTACACCGAACCTGAGCGGACCTGCGCGAGGATGCGCCGCGCGCGCGCTTCGTCCGGCGTGTAGACGCCCGCCGTGAGTCCGTAAGCCGTGTCGTTCATGAGGCGCAGCGCCTCCTCGTCGCCGCCCACCTTCTGGATGCCGATCACGGGACCGAAACTCTCCTCGCGCATGAGTTCCATGGAATGGTCCACGTTCGACAGTACCGTCGCTTCGAACCAGTTGCCTGGCTGCGCGACGCGCTTGCCGCCCGCGAGCAGCTTCGCGCCCTTCGCCAGGGCGTCCGCGACCTGGCGCTCGAGCAGCGCGAGCTGCGGCGCGCGTGCGAGCGGGCCGAGGGTGGTCGCCTCGTCCATCGGATTGCCGCGCTTGAGCCCCTTCACCGCGGCGGCGAACGCAGCCACGAAACGATCGTGAATTTTCTCGTGCACGTAGATGCGCTCCACCGAGCAGCAGCTCTGGCCCGCGTTGTACATCGCGCCGTCGACCACGTTCTCGACGGTGTTCGAGAGGTCCGCGTCCTCGGCGACGTAGGCGGGATCGTTTCCCCCGAGCTCGAGCCCGACGTGGACGAAGCGATCCTTTGCGGCGGCCTGGATGCGGTGGCCGCCGAGCACCGAACCTGTGAACAGGACGCTGTCGATGCGCGGATCACCGACCATCTTCTCGGTGGTCTCGTAGTCGACGAAGAGCGCCTGGACAGCGCTCTCCGGGCCTCCGGCCGCCGCGAAGGCGCGGGCAAAGTGCTCTCCGCACAGCGGAGTGCGCGGCGAGTGCTTCACGACCACCGCGTTCCCGGCGAGCACCGCGGGCACGACGGCGTTCACCGCGGTGAGCAGCGGATAGTTCCACGCGGGCAAATCGAGGACAACGCCGAGCGCCTCCTTCACGATGCGTCGCTCGAACCCGTCCTTCGGCGGGAGAATGATGTCTGCGAGCGAGTCCTTCGCGATCTCCATCATGTGCCGCCAGCGCCCGGCCGTGCCCTTGACCTCGCCTCGCGCCTGCG
>JANNXB010000056.1:0-2785 GCA_031409355.1 Betaproteobacteria bacterium
GACACCACCCACAAAATCATCGAGATCGCGCCGGGTGTGAAGTTCAGCGCCTGGACCTTCGGCGACACGGTGCCAGGCCCGACCGTGCGCGCGCGCGTCGGCGACAAGATCAAGTTCAGCATGACCAACCGCAGCGACGAACCGGTACCCGGCGTGCGCATCACAGCGGCGCCGATGATGCATTCGATGGATTTCCACGCTGCCATGGTTTCGCCGCAGGACAAGTACCGCTCGATCGCGCCGGGGCAGACCATCGAGTTCGAATTCACGCTCAACTATCCCGGCATCTTCATGTACCACTGCGGCACGCCGATGATCCTGGAGCACATCGCCTCGGGCATGTACGGCGCGGTGATCGTCGAGCCGCGCAACGGCTATCCGACCAAGGCGGACCGCGAGTACGTGGTGATCCAGAGCGAGTTCTACGTCAAACCCGATCCCGGCAAGCAGAAGGTGGACGGTGCGCCGCTGTACGTGCTCGACACCGACCGGCTAAAGGACTCCCGGCCGACGCACACGGTGTTCAACGGCACGCACAACGGCATGGTGAAGAACCCGCTGCCCGCCAAGGTGGGCGAACGGGTGCGCATGCATGTGCTGAACGTCGGCCCGAGCAAGACCTCGAGCTTCCACGTCGTCGGCACGATCTTCGACCGCGTCTGGTTCGAGGGCAACCCGGACAACCAGTTCCGCGGCATGCAGACCGTGCTGCTCGGCTCGTCCAACTCGGCGACGGTCGAATTCATGATCCCCGAGGAAGGCTCCTACATCATGGTGGACCACCACTTCGCCAACGCCTCGCAGGGCGCCATCGGCCTGGTCTCGACCGCCGCCAAGCCGCCGGCCAAGGACCTGGAGCACCACAACATCCCTGCGACCAGGACGCCGACAGACCCCGAGGCCATCGCCGGCAAGCAGGGCTTCGAATCGAAGTGCCTCGCCTGCCACACGGTAGGCGAAGGCGACAAGCTCGGCCCGGATGTGGCCGGCGTCACCAAGCGCCGCAGCAAGGAATGGCTCGCGCGCTGGCTGAAGGAGCCGGACAAGATGCTGCTGACCGACGCCGACGCGAAGGCGATGCTGAAGAAGTACAACAACATCCCGATGCCGAACCAGAGCCTGACGGACGCCGAGATCAGGCAGTACCAGAAGTATTTCGAGTGGATCGACGCGCAGCCGGCGGGCACTGCCAAGGCGCACGGGGCGCACTGAGGCCGGCATGAGACTCCGCGCCGCCCTGTTCGCAGTACTGCTCGGCGCCGCGGGCACGGCCTTCGCCTGCGGCGTCTGCGTCGAGGACAAGATGGCGGCGGTCTACGACCACGCCGTCATCGCAAAGGCGCTGGGCGAAAAGCATCACGTCGCCTTCTTCCACATCGAGGGCAAGCTTGCGGCAGGCGATGCAACGAAGCAGGCGCTGCTCAGGTACGTCGAGTCGGCCGCGACAGACAAAGGCAGCGCAAGGGCATCGGTGGAGTCCGCCTCGCTCGCGGTGGCCTTCGATCCGCGGCGCACCACGGTGGTAGCGCTGCAAAAAGACCTCGAGCGCCGGATGGCGGCGAAGAAGTTCTCGCTGATGCTGATGCAGGTCCTGGAACGGCCCTCGGACGTCAATCCGTCCGTGGCGCGCGCACTGCACGCCGCCGGGAAATAGCTAATACTTGACGGTGCAACCGTAAGGAGAAGTGCTGGCGGTTGACACTGCCTTGCCAGCCATGGTCTCGCCCAGCGCGGCGCGCACGTAGTTCTTCGCGGTCTTCACGTCTTCCTGGCGCGTCGAGCGCTTGTCGTCGATCGCCCCGACATACACCAGGGTACCTTTCGGATCGATGACGTACATGTGCGGCGTGGTCACCGCGCCGTAGAGCCGGCCAACCTTGCTGTCGCGGTCGAGCAGCGTGGCGGCGGGCGCGCCGCCGGTCTGCTTCATCCAGGCGGCCATCTGCTGCGGCGACTTGAACTCGGAGTGACCCTCGCGCGTGGAATTGATCGTCAGCCAGGTCACCTTGCCGCTGTATTCCTTCTGCAGCCCTGGCATGTTGGCGCTGTTGTAGTGCTTCTGCACGTACGGGCAATCCGGGTTGACCCACTCCAGCACCACGAGCTTGCCCTTCAGGTCGGAGAGTTTCACCGACTTGCCTGATAGGTCGGACAGCGTGAAGTCCGGGGCCGGTTGTCCGACATTTACCGCGAGGACGGGAAAGGCAACGCTCAGCAGGAAGGCCAGGGCAAATCGTTTCATCTCGAAGTCTCCTTTTGGGGTCCTACCGCGGCTAACAGCAGATCCCGCGTCAATATTTCTGGCAACAGCTCGGGTTCGCGCCCGGGCCGATAGATAGCGTACACCGGGATGCCCTTGCGGCCCAATGCGCCAAGCGCGCGGGTGATTTCCTCGTCGCGCCGCGTCCAGTCTGCCCGCATCAGGACCATGCCGCTGGTGCGCATCGCCTGCTCGACGTCGGGCCGGGACAGCACCAGCTGCTTGTTCACCTGGCAGGTCACGCACCAGGCGGCGGTGTAGTCGACAAACACCGTTTTGCCTTGCTTTTCATACTGTTGAATTTTCTCCGATGAAAATTTCTCCCAGTCGGAAGCACCGGAAAGCAGGCCGGATTGCAGGGCAAGAACCCAGCCCAACCAGAGGACCGTCGCATACAGCGGGATTGCCAGCAGCTGCTTGAAGCGGACCATCCAGGCACCCGGCTTCGGCAGCCAGCGCAGCCATTGCGGGTTCCAGGACAGGATCAGGTAAGGCAGAGCCATGCCGATTCCCAGCGCCGTGAAC
>JANNXB010000057.1:0-4137 GCA_031409355.1 Betaproteobacteria bacterium
TCGCCAGCAGCGCCGCTGCATTGGTCATCGCGGCAATGCTGGTCGGATTGGGAGCCGAGGTCGTCCGCAAGCAGATCGGATACAACGCCGCGCAGAATCCACTGGCGTCCCGGGACGGGGTCTGGAGAATGGGTATCGCGGCGTGGGAGAGGTATCCCTGGTTCGGGGTTGGCAAGGACAACTACGGCCAGATAACGCACGAGCGCGTCCGCGCCTGGCGAACGGAGGACGGCAAGGATTACGATGCTTCGCGCTATGTGCGGTTTCCCCATGCACACAGCCTGTATGTGAATACGCTCGTGGAACGCGGCGTGGTCGGGTTCGCCGCGCTCGCTGCGCTGCTGCTCGCCTGGCTGGTGGCACTCGTGCGGCATCGGCCGCGTCCCGGCGACCGGGATTTCGCGTGGCTGGCATGGGGCGGCGCGACCGGCGCGTGGATCGTCACCGCGGGCGTCGGGACGGTGAATACCACGTTTCATCACGAGCATGGCCTGCTTGCCGTGCTGCTTCTGGGACTATGGCTGTCGACGCTGCCCACTCGCCGCGCACACCGCGCATCCTGATCATTCGCCGCGACAACATCGGCGACCTGGCATGCACCACGCCGCTGATTGCGGCGCTGCGCACGCGGTTGCCGCGCGCCTGGCTGGGCGCCCTCGTGACCACCTACAACGCGGAAGTTCTCGCGCGAAATCCGGCGCTGGATGAGATTTTCGTTTACGAAAAACTCAAGCACCGCAGCGCCGGCCTGATCTCCCACTTGCGTACCAGGCTCGGCCAGCTTTCGCGCCTGCGCCGCCAGCAGCTCGACTGTGTGCTGGTGCCGGCGCCGTCGCCGCAGTCCCTGAAGCTGGCGCAAGGGCTGAAACCGGGGCAGGTCATCGCCGCTCCGACCAGCTTTCCCGCCGCGATGCACGAAGTCGAACGCGTATTCGCCCTGGGCAAGTCCCTGGGCGTTGCCGGCACCCCGGGACCGCTCGACGTCTATCCCGACACACAGGCGAAAGCGGAATTGATGCGGCGAATCGGCAGCGGCCCGTTCGCCGCGGTGCACATCAGCGCGCGCAGGCCGGCGCAGCAGTGGCCGTTGCAGCGCTACGCCGAGCTCGCGGCGCGACTTTCCGCGCAAGGCCGGGTGATGCTTCTCTGGGCGCCAGGATCGAAAGACAATCCGCGCCACCCCGGTGACGATGAAGCCGCGCGGCAGGTCGTCGACATGGCGGGCAATCCAGCCGTGACCCCGCTTCCGACGCCCGATCTGAAAACGCTGATCGCCGCTCTGTCGCTCGCCTCGCGCGTGGTTTGCCCGGACGGCGGCGCGATGCATCTCGCGGCGGCGCTCGGCAAGCCGGTGGTGGCGCTGTTCGGCGATTCGCCAGTGACTCGTTGGCGGCCCTGGGGCGTCCCGTACCGCGTGGTGCGGCCGGAGACGCGCGATCTGGCCGACCTGGCGCTCGAGCCGGTGCTCGAAGCTTTCCAGTCGCTCGCCTGACCCGCATGCGCGTTGTTGTTACCGGCGCCTCCGGATTCATCGGCCAGTCTGTCGTGCCGGCATTGCGCGCGCGCGGGCATGAAGTGCTGGCGCTCGATCGGGCCGCGGTCGGCGACATCGTCGGGTTCACGGGCTGGTCCGCGCACCTGGCAGGAAGCGACGCGGTGGTGCACCTCGCGGCGCTGGCTCACTCGCGTCATGTCGAGGAGGCGCGCCTGCGCGCGGTCAACGTGGATGCCGCGCTTGCTCTCGGCAAAGCGGCGGCCGCGGAGGGCGTGAGGATGTTGCAGATGAGTTCGGTGAAAGTGCTGGGCGAAGAAACATCGCTGCGGCCATTCGATGCATCCAGCCTACCCGCGCCTCGGGGCGCTTATGCGCGCGCAAAGGCCTCGGCGGAAGCCGGTTTGCGCGCGGTTCCGGGCCTCTCGCTCACCCTGCTGCGCCCGCCGCTTGTCTACGGGCCCGGGGTCAAGGCGAATCTCCTCGCCCTGATGCGCGCCATCGCTCGCGGTTGGCCGCTGCCGCTTGCAAGCATCGAGAATCGTCGCAGCCTCGTGTATGTCGGCAATCTTGCGGACGCAGTGGTGCGTTGCGTCGAAGCGCCCCAGGCCGCCGGCAATGCGTATGGCGTGGCCGACGGCGCACCGGTGTCCACGCCGGCCCTGTGCCGCGCGCTGGGCGCCGCGCTTGACAGGCCGGCACGGCTGTTCCGCTTCCCACCCTCGCTGCTCGAGCTCGCGCGGCCGGCGACAAGCTTGACCCGTTCCCTGGTGATAGATGATCGCGCCTTGCGGCGCGAACTTGACTGGGCGCCGGCGCACAGCTTCGAAGAAGGACTGCGCCGCACGGCGGAGTGGTTTCGAACGCAAGGCGGCTAGAATGCGGGCCATGCTTTTTCTGCCCGCGCTCGCGGCGTTCCTCGTGTCGCTGGCCTGCCTCGGGGCCCTGCTCTCGCCGATCGGACGACGGCTGATGCTCGATCGGCCCAACGAGCGCTCGCTGCATGGCAGGCCGGTGCCGCGTAGTGGCGGCATATCGATCGCGGCCGGAGTCGCCGCGTGCGCCGCGGCGAGCGATGCCGCGGCACTCCAGGGCGTCGGTGCGATCCTTGCCATCGCCGGTGCGCTGGCTTTGATCTCCCTGGTGGACGACATCCTTGCGCTTCCCGCGCCGGTACGGCTTGCCGCGCACTTGGCGGCGGCCGGTGCCGCGCTCGGCCTGGGCATCGGTATCGCCGAGCCGGCGCTTTTCGCGGTGCTGGCGCTGGCGATCGCCTGGTATGCAAATCTGTACAACTTCATGGACGGTTCGGACGGCCTCGCGGGCGGGATGGCGGTGCTGGGGTTTGGCGTCTATGCCTGGGTGGCGCACCAGGCCGGGCACGGCGCAATCGCTACTGCCAGCGGCGGCATAGCCATCGCAACAATCGCGTTTCTCCTGGTGAATTTTCATCCGGCGAGGCTTTTCATGGGCGATGTTGGTTCGGTCCCCCTCGGCTTCCTGGCCGGCGCGCTGGGCGTGCTCGGCTGGCGCGACGGCGCCTGGCCGATGTGGTTTCCGCTTCTGGTGTTCGCGCCTTTCGTGTGCGATGCGACGCTGACGCTGGTGAAGCGCCTGTGGCGCCGCGAACGGGTCTGGGAAGCACACAAGGACCACTATTACCAGCGGTTGGTGCGCATGGGTTTCGGGCACCGCGCTACGGCGTGGATCGAATACGCCGCCATGGGGGGATGCGCGGTGATCGCGCTGCTCATTCGCACGGCGGAACCCGCAACGCAGGCTGGCGCACTGGGCGCGGCGGCGGCCGTACTGGTCGCTGCCGCCGCCTGGATAGACGTCCGCTGGGCGCGCTGGTCCCGTGCCCGGCGCGATTCCGGCGGCGCCGCCGCGTGAAGCAGCGCTCGTACCTCGTTCGCGCGTCGCTTGCTTTCGCGCATGACGTGGTTGCGTCCGGCGTCGCGTGGTTTGCGGCATTCCTGTTGCGATTCAATCTTGAAGTGCCGCCCGATTACCTGGCGACAGCCCTTGCCACCCTGCCGTGGGTGATGGCGGTGAACGCGGCGCTGTTCTGGCGCCTCGGCCTGTACCGGGGTCTGTGGCGCTACGCGAGTCTGCCGGATTTGCAGAAAATCCTGGTGGCGGTGTTCATCGCGGCGCTTGCCGCGCCAGCGCTGTTTCTGCTCATAGCCCCCAGTCCGGCCGTGCCGCGCTCCGTGTTCCTCATGGCGCCGTTGCTGCTCATCGGCGCCATGAGCGGCAGCCGTCTGCTCTACCGCGCGTGGAAGGAGCAGCGTCTGCTCGGTATCGTGCGGCATCCGGAGGCCAATCCGGTGATCGTGCTCGGCGCGGGCGCTTCCGCATCCGCGCTGCTGCGCGACCTCTCCAACAGCAGCCAGTGGCGCGTGGCGGCGCTGCTCGACGACGATCCCCGCAAGCACGGCGGCGCGATACATGACGTGAAAGTGATGGGTGCGCTCAGCCGGGTGGACGAGATCGCCCAGCGAATGGGCATAACGCAGGCGATCATCGCCATGCCCGGCGCCGCGCATGCGGCGCGCAAGCGCGCGCTCGATCTTTGCCAGGAGGCCGGACTGCGCGTCATGACCGTGCCGGCCTATGCCGACATCGTTTCGGGCAAAGTCAGC
>JANNXB010000058.1:0-17082 GCA_031409355.1 Betaproteobacteria bacterium
AGAAATGGCCATGATTCCACGCGAAAGAACCCCCTATTCCGCGATCGTCGACCGCGCGCCGCTGAAACTGCCCGGCAAGGCGCGCGTGATTGTCTGGACCATCGTCAACCTGGAAGTGTGGGACATCGCCCGCGCCATGGCGCGCCAGGTGCTTCCGGCGCCCACCGGCGCGGTGCTGCTGCCCGACGTGCCGAACTGGAGCTGGCACGAGTACGGCATGCGCGTCGGTTTCTGGCGCTTCGAAGCGCTGTTTCGCAAGCTGAAGATCAAGCCGACCCTGGCGCTAAATGCGCGAGTCTGCGTCGACTACCCGCGCGTGGCGCAGGTATGCAAGGACGCGGGCTGGGAATTTATGGGCCACAGCTACGAGCAGGGCCCCATCCACCGCGAGGAAGACCAGCCCGGGATGATCAAGCGATCCCTGGACACCATCGAGAAATTCACCGGCAAGCGGCCGATCGGCTGGCTCGGGCCGGGCCTGACGCAGACGCTCGACACGCCCGAGAATCTCGCCGCCGCGGGCATCAAGTACATCGGCGACTGGGTCTACGACGACGAGCCGACCGAGATCAAGACCGCCAACGGCCCGCTCGTCACCCTGCCCTACTCAGTGGAGACCAACGACATCCCGATGATGCTGGTGCAGCACCACGAGGCGGCCTACTGGACGCAGAAGTGTCTCGATACCTTCGAGCGCTACTACGAGGAAGGCGCGACGCGCCCGAAGATCATGGCCATCGCCATCCACCCCTACATCAGCGGGCAGCCGTTCCGGATCAAATATCTGGAAGAGGTCTACAAGGCGATCGGCAAGAAGAAAGGCGTCCTGCACTGGAACGGCGAGCAGATCCTCGACTGGTACCAAAAATCAAGCAAAGCGTAACGCCGTCATTCCCGCGAAAGCGGGAATCCAGGTTTACATGTACTTCTCAGCGCACAGGATGATCTGGGTATTGGTCGGCAGATTGAGGCAGTGCCGCGCATCCACGTAGCTTCTCTTGGTGAGCTTCTTGTTCAGGGCCTGAGCCCCGAGCGGGAAGGAAAGCGCGATCAGGGCCGCGGCGGCCCAGGCGATTCGTTTCATGGCGGCACCTCTCGTATGGCTGTCCATATGCCAGCTTGGGCCGGGACGGGAAAATTTACCGTTCGGTAGCCAACAGATCTGCGAATCAGGCCGCCTCGGACTTCAGGATCAGCAGGTTCCTTTCAGTTGCGCCGCGCACCGCGGAGGGCGCGATCGAACCGTCGAACGTGACAAATCGACCGCCGTGCTTGACTGCCAGCGCGAGCAGGTAAATGTCGGTCACTTGGCGCGGTCCGTGGACCTGGGTCTCGTCAATCGCGCGCGCATCGAGGAGACTCAGGTCATCCGGCCAGAATCGATGCGCGGAATGCGCGGCCGCTTCGCGCAGGCGTTGCATCACGACCGCCACCGGGACCGCGTTTGGGTAGCCGGATTGGGACATGATGCGGATGCAGCCGTTCTGCGTGAGCGGGCAGGAAGCCCAGCCGTGGCGTGCGTTTGCTTTCAACCAGCGCGCCGCCCATTCGTGATGCGGATGGTCGGCGTCCAGCAGCGCGATAAGGATGTTGATGTCGAGCAGAGCCCGCATCAATAGACGTCGTCTTCGCGCAGCTTGTTCACGAGTTCATTGCTGACCACGCCCCCGCGGCGAGGGAGCGGACGAAAGCCGTAGAACGCATTGGGCTCTTTCTCCGCAGCGCCGGCCGGAGCGCGCGTGAGCGACTGGCGCGCCAGATCGGAAATGACTTCACCCGCCGTCTTTTTTTGACGGCGCGCGAGATCCTTCACGGCGAAAAGAACATCCTTTTCAATGTCGAGAGTGGTTCGCACAGACCTGATGCTAGTGCATCAAACATCAGATGTCAAAGCACGGTCGAGGCCCCACCGCGCCTAACCGCTGGCGGATCGCCAGCGCGCGATGAACTTGTCTACATTTGTTACTGCCACGGATTGAGCAGATCAACGCCCATGGGCTGAAAATCCACGGCGTTGCGCGTTACGACGACCATGCCGTGCACCAGTGCCGTCGCGGCGATAAGCCCGTCGCGCACGGGGCGAGAGTCCGGGACATGGAGTCGAGCGCTGCGCTGGGCGACAGCGGTATCGACAGCCAGGATGCGGTCGGTGAAGGCAGGCAAGACGTGGCCGTTCAGCCACGCCCGGAATACCGCTCCCTGCGGTGGATCGCGGCGCTCAGCAAGCAATGCACCGATCTCCAGCTCCTGGATCGATATCACGGACAGATAAAGGTCGTTGGCATCGATGCTGTCGGCCCAAGCTGCGACGTGGCGGTCGGCTTTGCCAAGACGTATTTTTCGAAGTTCGGAAACAACATTGGTATCGAGCAAGTACATCAGGCGAGATCCGCCGGACGCGCGAGGTCACCCAAGCGCGGAAAATCAATTTCAATATCTTCCATGCCGGGCATCGCCAGCAGATCGGCGATCTTCGTATGCCGGCCTGTGATCTTCTTGTAGTCATCGAACGTAAGCAGCACATGCGCCGGCCGGCCGCGATCCGTGATGAATACCGGACCTGCTTTCGCCGCTTTCTTGGCCTTGCTCGCGTCCTGGTTGAATTGACGGCTTGAAAAGGTCGTGATGGTCATGGCGATACCTCGCATAGCCGATAATGTAGATATGTTACTACATTTGCTTCCCGAGTTTGGAAAGGCCCAGCAATCGAGCGGCGTTCGCACCCATGATCTTGTTTTTACTAACAGTATTCAATCCAGAAACCTTGTTGATGAACCCGACCGGATCCTCGACCCCCATGTCGTAGGGATAGTCCGTCCCCAGCAATACGTGGTCGGCGCCGAAGCGCTCGATCAGCTGATTGAGCATCGTCGGATCGAAGGTAATGGTGTCGAAGTAGAACTTCTCCAGCGACTTCGACGGCTTCTTCTTCAATATCGTGCGGCAGTCCGGGCGCGCCTTCCAGGCGTGGTCCATGCGCGCCCAGTAGTGCGCGAGGTAGCCGCCGGCGTGCGGCAGGACCACCTTCAGCTTCGGATACTTCTCCATCACGCCGTCGAAGATCAGGTGCGCCGTGGCGACCGTGGTTTCCAGCGGATTGCCGATGACGTTGTTGAAGTAATGGTCCATCAGGCGGCCGCCGTCGGTGTAGCCGATCGGGTGCATGAAGATCACGGCACCCAGCCGTTCGGCGGCAGCGAAGAATTTATCCAGGCCGGACTTCGTCAATTCCTTGCCGTTCACATTCGGATTGATCTCGACGCCTTTCAGCCCGAGCGACTTCATCGCGAACTCCAGCTCGCCAACCGCCAATCCCGGATCCTGCAACGGCACGGTCCCAAGTCCCACAAAGCGGTCAGGATGGCCCTCGACAAACTTGGCGATCCCTTCGTTCACTGCGCGCGCCAGCTCCTGCCCCATGCCGGGCTCGGTCCAGTAGTAGGTCTGGTTCGGCGCGGGTGACACGGCCTGGATGTCGATGCCCATGCGGTCCATGTGCTTCAACCGCACGCTGATATCCGAAAGCATCCCCGCGCGGTCCTTCATCTGCTTGACGTTGACCTCGCGGGTCATCGTGTTGGCAAAGCAGACGGAGGGTTCGTATTGCGCCGGGTTCAGGTGCGCGACTTTCGCCGCCACCTCCTTGTTCAGGTAGTGGCAGTGGATGTCGATCTTCAGGCTGCCGCGCCTGTTGCTCTTCACCCTCACTTGGGCGCGCCCTGCTGCTTCAGCGGATGCGCATCGGCGAACGCCGGCAGCTTCATGCATTCGCCATAGACGCGCATGGCGACCGGCGTCTTCGAGGTGTCGCACTTGAAGTAGGCGGTCGCCGCGATCACCTGCCCGGCGAGGCAGATGTCGGCGATGGTCGGCTCGTCGCCGTGGCAGTAGCGCCCTGTGTCCTTTTCGTTGGCGAGATGGGATTCGATCGCGTCGAGCGCCTTCTGCGTCCAGTGCGCCAGCCACTTGTTGCGCGCGGCCTCGTCCAGCCCCATTTCCTTTTCCAGGTAGCCGCGGATGCGCGGCACGATCAGCGGGTGGCCGTCGGCCGCCGCGATCAGCGACAGGCCGCGCACGCGCGCGCGTCCCCGGGGATCCCTGGGCAGCAGCGCGGGCTGCGGGTGCGTCTCCTCGAGGTATTCCAGGATCGCGAGCGACTGGAATAACGGCGGACCTTCCTGGTCCACCACCAGCGCGGGCACAACGCTTTGCGGGTTGAGCGCCTTGTATTCCTCGGTGAACTGCTTGCCCTGCAGGATGTCGATGGAGACTTCCTCGGCTTCCAGGCCCTTCAACGCGAGCGCAACGCGCACGCGGTAGGTCGCCAGGGAACGCCAGAAACCGTAGAGCTTCATTGGTTTACCTTGATGTTGGCTTCCTTGATCAGTTTTCCGAACTTGTCCATCTCGGTCCTGATGAAGGCGCCGAACTGCGCGGGCGTGCTGCTCACCGCTTCGACGCCGAGATCGGCGAATTTTTGCTTCACGACCGGATCCTGCATCACCTTGATCATGTCGGCATGGAACTTGTCCACCACCGGCCTGGCGACGCCCGCGGGAAACAGCACGCCCCACCAGTTCACCACCACCAGGCCCGGCACCGTGGATTCGCAGGTCGGCAGCTCCGCCAGCAGGGCGAACTTCTGTGCCCCGGTGGTGCACAGCGCGCGCAGCTTGCCGGCGCGCACGTGCGCCATCGCCGGCAGCGCGTCGGAGAAAATCAGCTGGATCTGCTGGCCCAGCAGGTCCTGCACCGCCAGCACGCCGCCCTTGTAGGGAATCTCGACCATGTTCACCTTGGTGAGACTCTTCAGCATCTCACTGCTCAGATGGGAGACGCTGCCCGGACCGCTGGTGCCGTAGGAAAGTTTGCCCGGATTGGCACGCGCATAGGCGAGCACCTCGTCGAAGGATTTCACCTGCCAGGCCGAGTTCACCACGAGCACGTTGGGCCCCGTCGAGATCAGCGACACCGGCACGAAGTCCTTCTCCATGCTGTAGGGCACCTTCGAGAGCAGCGGATTGACGGCGGCGGGGCCGATGTTGCCCACCACGAAGGTGTAGCCGTCGGCCGGCTGGCGTGCCGCGAATTCCATACCGATGGAGCCGGCTGCGCCGGGCTTGCTCTCGATGATCACCTGCTGGCCCCAGACCTCGGAGAGTTTCTGGCCGAAGACGCGCGCCATCAGGTCGGAACTGCCGCCGGGCGGATACGTCACGATCAGCCGGACGGGTTTGGACGGGTAGCCCTGGGCGAAAGCGCTGCTGGAAATGAACACCAACACAAGAAAGAAAGATCTGAACATGGCTTCCTCCCGAATTAGGCTTGCGCGAATTCTTACCGTAACAGTACCCTAGCGCAATGAGCAAAGCACTGTCGTTCAATATGCGTCTCCTCGCCCACCACGAGCTGCAGGGTTTCGGCGGCATCGGCGAGGGCATGGCGCTGCAGCAAACGCGCGACGGCCGGCGCATCCTGTGGCTGGCGCACGAGGCTGCGCCGAAGAACTTCACCGGCGTGGATGTCACCGATCCGCGCGCGCCGCGCGTCATCGTCCAGACCGACCTGCCGCACGCGAAGATGCGCTCGAACTCGCTCGACGTCACCGGCGACGTCATGGCGGTCGCCTACCAGGTCAGCCAGGTTGGCCTGAAGCCGGCTGGTTTTGATTTATTTGATGTAAAAGACCCGGAACGACCAAAACTGATTTCCCACTTCGACGCCTCGGGCCCGTATTCGCGCGGGGTACACCAGGTGTGGTTCGTGGACGGCGAATTCGTGCATATGTCCGGCGGCGCGCCGGATTTCCAGCCGCGCCATCCCGAGGACGACCAGATCTACCGCATCGTGGACGTGCGCAATCCGTCCAAGCCGGCGGATGTGGGCCGCTGGTGGCTGCCCGGCACGCGCGAAGGCGACAGCGTGCCCGCGCCGGCGCGGCTCGATCCGCGTATCGCCACCGGCTATCGCGTCCACAACACCAACGTCTTTCCCGAGCGTCCGGATCGCGCCTACCTCGGTTACATCGACGGCGGCGCGGTGATCCTCGACATCGGCGACAAGTCGAAGCCCAGGGTCGTCGGCCAATGGAACCATTCGCCGCCCTTCAACGGCTTCACGCATACCGTGTTGCCCCTGTTCAGCCGCAACCTGCTGATCGTCAGCGACGAGTGCGTGCGCGACGACGGCATCGACTGGCCGAGACTCGTATGGGTGGTGGATGGGCGCGATGAGCGCAATCCCGTGCCGATCAGCACCTTCCCCGCGCCGCCGGTGGAGGCCTTTATCAAGCGCGGCGGGCGCTTCGGCGCCCACAACCTGCACGAGAACCAGCCGGGCCCGACCTCGTTCCGCTCCGACTCGATCATCATCGGCACCTTCTTCAACGCGGGCGTTCGTGTTTACGACACGGCAAACCCCTTTCAGCCGCAGGAAATCGCCTACTACGTCCCCGAGGCGCCGAAGCTGTCGCGCAGCGGGGCGATCCAGCTGAACGACGTGTACGTCGACGAGAACCGCATCGTCTATACCGTGGACCGACATGCCGGCGGGCTTTACATCCTTGAGATGACTGTGTGAAACGCGATCCCCTCGCTGGTCGGATTCCAATCGTCCTGATCACGGGGTTCCTGGGAAGCGGCAAGACCACCCTGCTCGGCAAGCTGCTGCGCCACCCCGGCATGGACCGCGCGGCGGTAATCATCAACGAGCTGGGCGACATCGCCATCGACCACCAGCTGGTCGCCGCCTCCTCCGAGCAGATGACGCTCCTCGGCAACGGCTGCCTGTGCTGCACCATTCGCACCGACCTGCAGGAAACCCTGCGCGAACTGTTCATCAAGCGGCGCGCTGGCGAAGTCATCGACTTCGACCGCGTCTTCGTCGAAACCACCGGACTTGCAGATCCTGTGCCGGTGCTGCATTCCTTCCAAAGCGACGGCCTGCTAGGCGCCCAGTACCGCCTCGATGGCGTCGTCACCGTGGTGGACGCGGTGAACGGCATGGGCCAGCTGGATACGATGCCCGAGGCAGTGAAGCAGGCCGCGCTGGC
The DNA here is from genome assembly GCA_031409355.1 of Betaproteobacteria bacterium. Taxonomy (GTDB): domain Bacteria; phylum Pseudomonadota; class Gammaproteobacteria; order Burkholderiales; family SG8-39; genus RBG-16-66-20. The sequence continues at coordinate 7,052 of JANNXB010000058.1, forward strand.
TGACAGGATTGTTCTGAGTAAGACTGATCTGGCAGGCGATTCTTCTGCTTTGATTTCCCGCCTGAAGACGCTCAATCCATTCGTTTCAATCTCAACCGCAATCCAGGGCGATATCGACCCGGCATTGCTCGTCAACCTCGGGCCCGGTAGCGTGAAGGCATTGCCTGCAGAACTGAATCGCTGGCTCGGTGATGGAGACACTTACCTTGGCAAGGCACTCAAGGGAAATCACGATGCCGCGATCCGGACCTTCAGCCTGCGCTTCGACCACCCTTTCACCTGGGACTCCCTGAACGCCGCCCTGCAGACCCTTACCGCGCTGCGCGGCCCGGACCTGCTGCGCGTGAAGGGCATCGTCAATGTCGAAGGCGAACCCGGCCCCGTGATCCTGCAGGCGGCCCAGCACGTGATTCATCCTCCGGTGACCCTGGATGGCTGGCGCGACGCCGATCGCAGCACGCGCATCGTCTTCATTACGCGCAACATTGCGCGCGAATCGGTCGAAGCGCTGTTCGGCGCGGTCGGTGCGCTGACGGCGCGAAGTCCGCTCCCCGGAACGCCGGCTACGCCGGCTACGCCGTCACGTCCTGGTTCGGGTTGATGAGGTACTTCGCGCCGGTGGAACGCCTGCCGTAGGCGGCGACGGCGTCCGCTTGCAGCGCCTCGGCCAGCGAAATCGTCCTCGCGTAGTGGCTGGCGAACGTGATCTTCAGCTCCGCGAGCACGCGCTCGCGCAGCTTGTGCGCGGCCGCCGGCCCGATTTTCTGCAGGAATGGAGTCAGAAGCCACCCGCCCACGCCCCAGGCCATGCCGAAATTTCCGCTCAGCTCGGTCGGGCTGGTGTCCAGCCGCCCATAGCTGTAGACCTGCTTGTGCGTGGTCGAGCCGTAGCGGCTGTATTCCTTGGCGGTCTTGTTCAAGGCCGCTTCCATGCAGGCGAGGATCTGCCCCGCGAGCTTGCCGCCGCCGGTGGCATCGAAGGCGATCGTGGCGCCGGTCGCGACCAGCGCATCGGTCAGGTTCTGCATGAACGCGGGCGAACTCGCGTTGCACACATGCGTTGCGCCGATGCCGCGCAGCAGGTCTTCCTGCTCCGGCTTGCGCACGATGTTCACCAGCGCAATCCCGTCCTTGAGGCAGATCCTGTTGAGCATCTGGCCGAGGTTGGACGCCGCGGCGGTATGCACCAGCGCACTGTGCCCCTCGCGCCGCATCGTCTCGACCATGCCCAGTGCCGTAAGGGGATTGACGAAGCACGACGCGCCCTCGGCAGGCGTCGTTCCTGCGGGCAGCACCAAGCACAGCGCGGCCTTGACGCACCGGTGCTGCGAATAGGTCGCCCCGCCGATGATCGCCACCGTTTTTCCGAGCAGTGCCTGCGCCCCGTCGGAAGCCCCCGCCCGCACCACCACGCCGGCGCCTTCATTGCCCACCGGCAGCGACTGGTCCAGCCGACCGGCCATGGCATTCATCAGCTTGGCGGGAATGGGCGCCGTGACGACGGAATTCGCACCCGTCCCGGAGAATTTGGCCGCGCTCATGTCGGCGGCGCCGAACAGCAACCCCAGGTCCGAGGGGTTGATGGGCGCGGCTTCAATGCGCACCAGCACCTCTTCGGGCGCCGGCACGGGCATTGCAACGCTGGCAAGCGAAAGCTCGAGTTCACCGCTGCCGCGTACCAGCGAGCGAAGTTGAAGCGATTTGGGAGCGTCGTCGGTGTGCATGGTTTGTCTCCGTGCAGTTACTCAGGATTGATGCCGGCCTCGCTAAAGCCGCTCGCCCAGGCGCCAAGCTGGCGCCTGATGAAGGCATCGAGCTCGGCGGGCGTCGAGCCGGCGAGCGCGAAGCCGTGGCGGTCGATCTGCTCGCGGATCTGCGGACGGGCGATGATCGCGTTCAACTCCTTCGAGAGCCGCTGGGCGATCTCGGCCGGCAGCTTCGCGGGCCCCCACAGGCCGGCAAAGAATTCGACGTTGATCGGCGGCATCCCCGCCTCGACGGTGGTGGGCACCTCCGGCAGCAGGGGCCAGCGCTGCGGCAGCGTGGTCGCCAGCACCTTCAGGCGCCCGTCCCTGATGTGCGCGAGGCTGCTCGTCGGCGTAGCGAACACGGCGTGAATGGTTCCGCCGAGGAGGTCGACCACCGAGGGCGCTTCGCCCTTGTACGGCACGCGCAGCATGTCGAGGTTCGCGGTCTTTACGATTTGCGCATAGGAGAGGTGGCTCCCGCCGCTGTAAGTGGCAAAGTTGATCTTGCCCGGGTTGGCACGGGCGTACTGCACGAACTCCTGGAAGTTATTCACGCGCAGGCTCGGCGTGACGACAAGAAGAAAGGTGTAGCGGCCGACGAGCGAGATCGGCGTGAATGCAGTCAGCGGATCGTAGGGCGGCTTCTTCTGCAGCAGCGGCACCTGCAGCATCGCCGTATTCGTCGCGACGAAGAGCGTATGGCCGTCCGGCGGCGCCTGCATGACCGCCGCCGCGGCAATGGTGCCGTCGGCGCCGGTGCGGTTCTCCACCACGAAGGGCTGACCCATCGATTCGGTCAGCGCCTGGGCGAGCACGCGGGTGACGAGGTCGGTCGAGCCGCCCACAGGGAAGTGGATCACGACGCGCACTGGCTTGGACGGGTACTGCGCCAGCACGGCGCTCGAGAGCAGCGCGACGGTGAGAGTGAAAAAAAGTTTTTTCATGGCAAGTCGCTCGCTTTGAGTTCGGCACGCAGGCCTTCGGCCTCGGCCTTTGCGTAATTGAGCTCGATCTTGATGCCGTTCGGGTCGAACATAAAGAGCTGGTAGAGGCCCTGGTCATCGACCTGGCGCTGCTTGAAGTCGACGCCCAGCTTCGTCAGGTGCGCAATCATTTCCCGCAGCCCGGTGGCGCGGAATGCGAGGTGGTCGATCGCGCCGCTGCCGGTGGTGGCCTGCGATTCCTGGCCGACGTATTTTTTCCGGTTCTCGGAGACGTTCTTGCCGCCCTCGGTGACGTGCACCACATCCTTGTCGCCGAGGTAGAGCCAGAACACCGGGAACTTGAAGTCCGGATTGGGACCTACGCGCATGCCGAGCACGTCGACGTACCAGGCGCGCGTTTTTTCCATGTCGGATGTCTGCAGCAGGAAATGCTCGATGTGCGAGAGGGGCATGATTGGATGTTTGGTCTTTTATATTTTCTTCAAAGCTTTTAAAACTCTTTCAGGCGTGAAAGGCATGGCGGTAACTCTTGCGCCGAACGGCGACAGCGCATCGTTGATCGCGTTCATCACCGCCGCCGGCGCGCCCGCGGTGCCCGCCTCACCCACGCCCTTCGCGCCAAGCTGCGACTGCATCGTCGGCGTCTCGACGTGCGCGCAGACGATATCCGGCATTTCGCCGCTCATCGGCACCAGGTAATCGGCCATGTTGCCGTTCAGCAGCTGGCCTTCCGGGCTGTAGAGGCATTCCTCGTACAACGCCGCGCCGATGCCCTGCACCACGCCGCCGCGCAGCTGCTCGTCCACCAGCATCGGGTTGATCACGGTGCCCGAATCCTCCACGCACCAGTGCTTTAGCAGCTTGACGAAGCCGGTCTCGGTGTCCACCTCGACGAGCGAGGCCTGGATGCCGTTGGTAAACGTGAAGCCGTACTGCCGCGGCGTGTAGTGCCGCGTCACGGTCAGCTCGGACTGGAAGTCCATCGGCAGGGTATCGGGTCGGAAGTAAGCCACTCGACCGAGCTCCGACAGGGGAAGAAGGGGTTGCTGGCTCAGTTTGTTTGTTACCGAATTTTCCTGAATATCAAGTTCTTCCTTGTCTATATTCAAGATCTTCGACGCAATCTCAAGCATGTTCGATCGCAACGCCCGCCCTGACAGAAGGACCGCCTCGCCGCCGGTGCCTGCGCCGCGCGACGCCCAGGTGCCGCCGCCGTAGGGCGTCACACCGGTGTCGCCCGTAATTACTTTTATTTTATCGAGTGAAACCCCAACAGCACTTGCTGCAATTTGCGCGAAGATGCCTTCGGTCCCCTGCCCCTGCTCGGTGACGCTGCACATTACGGTCACCATGCCGGTGGGCTCCAGCCGCAGCGTGGCGCCGTCCTGCGCCGAAATGCGCGCGCCGCCGACGCCATAGAAGGCGGGCGAAGGATTGGTGACTTCGATCATCGCGGCGAGACCGATGCCGCGATAGATGCCTTTCTTGCGAAGTTGAACTTGTTCCTGCCTCAGTTCCGGGTATTTCATTTTCTCCAGCAACAGATCCAGGCACTTGTGGTGCGACAGCTTCTCGAACTTGATGCCCGAAGGAAAAGTGTACGGATAGGCATCGTCCGCGATCAGGTTCTTGCGGCGGAACTCCGCCGGGTCCATGCCGAGCTTCGCGGCCGCCTTGTCGACGATGCCTTCGGTCACAGCCACAGCGATCGGGTGACCGACCGCGCGGTACTGGCAGGTGACGTTCTTGTTGGTGAACACCACGTTCAGCTTCGCGCGGTACTTCTGGTGCTTGTACGGCCCGCCCGTCAGGTTGACCACCTGGTTGCCCTCGATGCCGCTGGTGCGGGGATAGACCGAGTACGGGCCGATGGCCGTGAGGTCGTCCAGTTCGAAGGCGAGGATCTCGCCCTGCTTCGTGCACGCCAGCCTTACCCTGGCCTTGTGTTCCCTCGCGTGGATGTCCGTGGCGAACGACTCCAGCCGATCCGCGACGAACTTCACCGGCCGGCGCAGCATCACCGACAGTGCAGCGGTCGCCATCTCGTCGGGGTAGACGTGCACCTTGATGCCGAAGGAGCCGCCGACGTCCCTCGCGATCACCCGCACGCTCGCCTCGGGGATACCGAGGTGTCGCGAGAAGATGTCCTGCATCATGTGCGGCGCCTGGGTCGAGTGGTACACGGTCAACGAATGCTCGGCCGCGTTGTAATCAGCGAGGATGGAGCGCGTTTCCAGGCAGACGCCGGTGTGGCGGCCGAAATCGAAGGTCTCCTCGACGACGACATCAGCCTGGGCGAAGGCCTCGTCCACGCCGCCGGTGTCGTGCGCGCGATGGAAACAGATGTTGTCGCTGAATTCCTTGTGGATGATCCGCTTGCCCGCGAGGGATTCCTCCATGTCGATCACGGCGGGCAGTTCTTCCCACTCCACCTCGATCAATGCCAGCGCATCCTCCGCGCGGGCGCGCGTCTCCGCGACCACCGCCGCCACCGCCTCGCCCTGCCAGCAGACGCGATCCACGGCGACCGCGTGTTGCGGCGGCGACTTGATGCCCTTGAGGTGCGCCAGGACGCCCACCCAAGGGGTGCAATATTTGGAAATTTCTTTTCCCGCAAAAATTCCTATGACACCTGGCAACTTCCGGGCATTCTCGAACTCAATCTTTTTAATCAACGCGTGAGCGTGAGGGCTCCTGTAGAAGACCACATGCGCGAGGCGCGGCAGTCTCAAGTCGTCCACATACGCGCCGCGCCCCTGCAGCAGGCGCTTGGCGTTGGGTCGCGGCACGCTCTGCCCGATGTAACCGCGATCGACCTTGGTGCCGGGCGCGTGGAGCGGGAGTTCAGCCTTTCCCATGGATCACCTCCTCGATCGCGTCGACGATGGCCTGGTACCCGGTACAGCGGCAGAAATTGCCCGAGATATGGCTTCTTATTTCCTCCCGTGTCGGTACGGTCCCGGGCTTGCCTGGCTTCGATATCAGGTCCTGCGCGGCGAGCAGCATCCCGGGCGTGCAGAAACCGCATTGCAGGGCGTTCCTTTCATGGAACGCCTTCTGCAATCCGGCAAGCTCCTTCGAATCCGAGAGTCCTTCGATCGTGTCGACCCGGCAGCCATTGGCCTGCACCGCCAGCATCAGGCAGCCGCGCACGATCTCGCCGTTCACGCGTACCGTGCAGGCGCCGCAGACGCCGTGCTCGCAGCCGGCGTGCGACCCGGTCAGTTCGAGATCATCCCGGAGGAAATCGACCAGGTGCTGCCGCGCGGGCACCCGCCGGCTGACCGCGGTGCCGTTGACGGTGAGGGTTATGTCGTAGTCGTGTTCCATGCGCGTTCCAGGAGCACCCCGGCGAGGTACAGCTTCGTGGCGGACGAGTTATAGAGGTCCGAGGGCGGTTTCAGGCCTGTCTTCAGAGCTTCCTTCGCTTTCTGAAGATCCTTCTGAAACGAAAAAAGAACCGGCCTGTCTCCTGCGCCCAGATATGCAAATCTTTCGTTGTGCGCTGCGAGTCCGATGATGGCGTAGTCGCCGTGGCGGCGGGTCAACTCGAGGAACACGGAGCGGTCCGACCTGGCGGCAATCGGGAGTTCGACAGCGATCAACAACTCCCCGGCCTTCAGGTCGGTTTCAAACAATCCTTTGAAGAACTTTTCTGCCGTGACTCTGCGTTCCCCACCCTTTCCAGAAATAACCAGCGTTGCATTCAAGGCAACCGCACAAGCGGGATACTCCGCCGCAGGATCCGCAAGCGCCAGGCTGCCGCCAATGGTGCCGCGGTTGCGGATCGCGGCGTGGGCTACATGCGGCACCGCCTGCGCGAGCAAGGGAACGTGTTTTCTTATTTCAGGAGATTGTTCCAGGCGGGAATGCGTGACAAGCGCGCCCACCCTCACCCTGTCGTTCAAAACCTTGATTTCCGAAAGACCCGGCAGTCCTGTGATGTCCACCAGCAGCTCCGGTGAGGAGAGCCGCATGTTCAGCGACGGGATGAGACTCTGCCCGCCGGCCAGCACCTTTGCGTCCGGGTTGGCGAGCAACTCGAATGCCCCCGCCAGGGTGGCAGGCTTCGCGTAGGCGAACGCCGGGGCCTTCATTTTTTCTTTTTGCCTTTGCGCTCTGGCCAGATTCCCTTGCGTTCCAGCTCGTCCATGGATTCGCTCGTGAATTCGGCGCTGGGACCGTTGCCGCCGATCACGAACATCAGCACGCCGCGCTTGCCGCCCGGTCCCTTCTTCAGATTCATGAAGCGCCGCGAGGCGCCCGGCGGGAAGGAAATGACATCCAGCGGATTCAGGTCGACGTGCTCCACCCGGCCCTTCTCGTTTTCCCACGAGGCGCGCCAGACGCCGGTCATGCAAATGAAGGTCTCGTTGGTGTCATGGTTGTGCAGCATCGGACCCTTCCCGGGCAGCGCGCGGCAGTAGCCAAGATTGAACCCCTCGGAGACCTTGATCGCGGCCATGCGCGCGGCATTCTCGCCCACCGGCGACTGCTTGCCGTCGCGCTCGGTCTTCGGCGGCTGGAAGCCGATCACGTTGTAGAGCGTACGGCGGCAGTCTGGATGCGCGCTGTCGGGCAGCCCGCCGTCGAAGCCCTTGAGGCGGGAGAAGCGCGCCACGCGTTTCATCATCTCGCTGCGCTTCACGCCGCGGCGCGGCAGTGTTTCGCGGTAGGCCATTGATTCCCTCCTCTATCTCCAGCGAGGATGGTAGCGTATGTCCCAAGGGGGAGGCATGGCGAAATCGCGGGTCGGAATCATCGGGCTGGGCATCATGGGATCGGCCATGGCGGCGAACCTCATCAAGGCGGGTTTCAAGGTCGTCGGCCATGACCCGGTGCCGGCATGCCGTGCCCGCCATCGCAAGGCGGGTGGCATCCTTGCGGAAAACGCGAGCGACCTCGCCGCGTCCGTGAATGTAATTGTCACCTCGCTTCCGTCCGCCAGGGCCCTACTGGATGTCGCAGGTCAACTGGCAAGGACAAGGCGAACCCGGAAAATCGTCATCGAAACCAGCACCCTGCCGATTCCGGTGAAGGAAGCGGCCCGCCGGAAACTGGCCGCCGCCGGCATCACGCTGCTCGACTGCCCGCTGAGCGGCACCGGCGCGCAGGCCCGCGTCAAGGACCTGATTGTGTATGGGAGCGGCAACCCGGCGACGTTCAAGAAGACTGTCCCGGTGCTGAAGGGCTTCTCGCGCGGCCACTACTACGTCGGCAAGTTCGGCAACGGCTCGAAAATGAAGTTCGCCGCCAACCTGCTGGTCGCGATCCACAACATATCCTCGGCGGAAGCCGTGATCCTCGCGCGCCGCTCGGGCCTGGATCCCGCCCTCGCGGTGAAGGTCCTCGGCGACGGCGCCGGCGCCTCGCGCATGCTGCAGGTGCGCGGGCCGCTGATGGTCAGGCGCTCGTACCTGCCCGCCACCGTGACGAACGCGACCTGGCGCAAGGACATGAAGATCATCGGCGAGTTCGTGCGCAGCCTGAATAGCCCGGCGCCGCTGTTCAATGCCACCAAGGCGATCTACAACGCCGCCCTTGCACAGGGCTACCTAAAGTCGGATACGGCGGCGGTGTGTGCCGTTTTGGAACGTAAAAAGCGGAAATGACAGGAGAATGCATGAACAACCTGGAAGACGTAACGTATGAAGTGAAGGACGGCGTTGCCGTGATTTCCCTCAACCGGCCGCAGGCGCTGAACGCCTTCACGCAGGCGATGGGCCGCGGCCTGAAGCAGGCGGTCGCGGACGCAGTCGCGGATGATGCTGTGCGCGTCATCGTTCTGACCGGCGCGGGCCGCGGCTTCTGCGCCGGCGCGGACATGAACCTGCTGCAGAACATCAAACCCGGTGGAGGTGCGGCGACGGTGGCGCCCGAGCCGAAGCATGAGTTCCGCTCCTCCCTCGGGCCCGACGTCGGACCGCATTACAACGGTCGTTTCGGCTACCTGCTCCAGACGCGCAAGCCGGTCATCGCCGCCATCAACGGTCCGGCCGCCGGGCTGGGCCTGGTGCTGGCGCTCTATGCCGATGTGCGTTTTGCCGGCAGCGAAGCGAAGCTCACCACCTCCTTCGCCCAGCGCGGGTTGATCGCCGAACACGGCTGCAGCTGGCTGCTGCCGCGGCTCATCGGGCCGGCGCACGCGATGGACCTGCTGCTGTCGGCGCGCAAGCTGACGGCCGCCGAAGCCGAGCGCATCGGCCTGGTGAACAAGGTGTTCCCGCAGGAAACGTTCATGCAGGAGGTGCTCGCCTATGCGCGCACCATGGCGCAGACGGTGTCGCCGCGCTCGACGGCGGTGATCAAGGCGCAGATATGGAAGTCGCTGCACCAGGAATTCAACGACGCCCTAACGTTGGCCGACGCGGAAATGCAGAAGAGCTTCGCGTGCGCCGATTTCAAGGAAGGCGTCGCGCACTACGTGGAGAAGCGCGCGGCGGCGTTCACCGGCAACTAGAGCATGGCGCCATTCCTTGTTCCCCAACTATTGGCCTTGCTTCAAAGCCGAGTTCACGCGCGGCATGACCTGCTCGGCCATCAGTTGCATCGAACGCCGTGCAAGCGCCGGATCCATCCAGTCGTGGCACGGATACAGCAGGGTACCGAAGTCACCTGTCGTTTCCCTGAATGCAAGGATCTGCTCGACCACGCTGTTCACCGTCCCCGCGATCACCAACTTATTCGTCACGGTGTCGGCGGTAATCTCGCTGTCGGGCTGGTTCTGGTCGAGCTTGAACAGGTTACCGCGCCCGCCCGCGCCCACCAGCTTGCGGATCAGCTGCTTGAAGTAGAAATGATACGGCCCCTCGGACGAGCGGCCGTAGCGCTGCGCGACTTTGTCGTCGTCCGCGACAAAAATTGACTTGGCGACCCGCCAATCAGCCGGGTCTGGTTTTTTTTGAATGGCAATGCAACCCTCTTCGTACCGCGGCCAATGAGACGCCACCCACACGGGCAGCAGGAAGTTGGCGGAGATCGGCGTCCAGCCCCGCTTGGCGGCCTCGGTGACGCCCTTCGAGTGCGGCGCGACTGCGGTCACCACAATCGGCGGGTGCGGCTGCTGGTAGGGCTTGATAATCGTGCCCTGGCCGATCTCCGGGATCATCGTCTTCGCCGTCGTGACTTCGAAAAAATTTCCCTTGAGATCGTAGGGCCCGGCGCCCTTCCAGATATCCAGGACCATGTTGATGGATTCGAGGAAAACGGCGTTGCGGTCCTTGCCGAAATTGCCGAACACTTCGGCATCCGACATCAGCCCGCCCGGGCTGATGCCGAAGATGAAGCGGCCCTTGAGCATGTGGTCGAGCATCGCCACTTGCGCCGCGATCGCCGCCGG
>JANNXB010000059.1:0-3475 GCA_031409355.1 Betaproteobacteria bacterium
ACACCAACACCTCGCCGGTTGATGCCTATCGTGGTGCAGGCCGACCGGAAGCCACTTATGTCGTCGAACGGATCGTCGAAAACGCGGCGCGTGAGGTGGGCATGGATCCGGCGAAGCTCCGCCGTCTGAACATGATTCAGCCACGGGACTTTCCGTATCAAACCCCGGTGGCACTGGTCTATGACATCGGCGACTACGAAAAAAGTCTCGATCGGGCACTGACGCTTGCGGACTACAGCGGTTTTGCTGCGCGGCAGGCCGAATCTGAGGCCCGTGGCAAGCGGCGTGGCATTGGCCTTGCGTGTTACATCGAAGCCTGCGGCCTTGCGCCGTCGAAGCTTGCCATCGCGCTGGGTGCGGGGGTCGGGCTCTATGAAAGTGGCGAGGTGCGGTTCAATCCGACCGGGTCTGTGACCGTATTTACCGGATCACACTCGCACGGGCAGGGCCACGAAACCACCTTTGCACAAGTGGTGTCGGATCAGCTTGGTGTGCCTTATGAATCGGTTGAAATCGTGCACGGTGATACCGGACGAGTGGAGTTCGGTCTTGGTACGTATGGTTCACGATCCTTGGCGGTGGGCGGCTCGGCCTTGATCAAGGCGGGTGAGAAGATCATAGCCAAGGGCAGGAAAATCGCCGCCCATCTCATGGAAGCCAGCGAAGACAGCGTCGACTTTGCTGACGGGCAGTTCGCGGTGCGCGACAGCAATCGACGACTCACCATCCAGGAAATCGCCTTTGCTTCCTACGTGCCTGGCAACTACCCCGAGGGGCTCGAACCGGGCCTGTCGGAAAAAGCCTTTTACGATCCGCAGAATTTCACCTACCCGGCTGGCACTCACATCGCTGAAGTGGAGATCGATGGAGAAACCGGCGTTGTCACACTGGTCAGTTTTGTCGCCGTTGATGACTTTGGCCGGATCGTGAATCCGCTTGTTGTACACGGCCAGGTGCATGGTGGCGTCGCCCAGGGTGTGGGTCAGGCACTGTTGGAACATGGCTTCTATGACCACACGGGTCAGCTGTTGACGGGTTCGATGATGGACTATTGCATGCCCCGCGCCGATGACCTGCCAGACTTTGTGGTGGATACGACGGTGACCCATTGCACGCACAATCCACTCGGCGTGAAAGGCTGCGGCGAAGCGGGCGCGATTGGCGCGCCGGCAGCGCTCATGAATGCCATCACCGACGCGCTGGGCGTGAAAGACATGCCCATGCCCGCCACGCCGCAGGCGGTGTGGACGGCCCTGAAGAACAAGAAATAGGAGAACACCATGCACGCATTCAAATACCACCGTCCCTCCAGCGTGAATGACGCCGCGGCGCTCGCCAAGGGCGAGGCCAAGCTGCTCGCCGGCGGCCAGACGCTCGTTCAGACCATGAAGCTGCGCCTTGCGTCGCCCTCGGACATCATCGACCTGGGCACCATCAAGGACCTCGCCGGCATCAAGTCCGACGGCAAGACCGTGACCATCGGCGCGATGGCGCGCCACGCGGAGGTCGCGCATTCGGCCGACGTGAAGAAGACGATTCCCGCGCTCGCCGCGCTGGCCGGCATGATCGGCGACCGGCAGGTGCGCGCCATGGGCACCTGCGGCGGCTCCATCGCCAACAACGACCCGGCGGCCGACTATCCGGCGGCGGTGCTGGCGCTGAACGCGACCATCACCACCAACAAGGGCAAGCACGAAGCCGACAAGTTCTTCAAGGGCATGTTCAGCACCGCGCTCGCCGAGGGCGAAATCATCACCTCGATTTCGTTCCAGGCGCCCAAGCGCGCCGCCTACGTGAAATTCAAGAACCCGGCCTCGCGCTTCGCCATCGTCGGCGTCTTTGTCGCCGACTTCGGCGGTTCGGTGCGGGTCGCCGTGACCGGCGCCGGCCCCGGCGTGTTCCGCCAGGCGGACATGGAAAAGGCGCTCACGGCCAAGTTCGCGCCCGAATCGGTGGCCAGCATCAAGGTCAAGCAGGACGGCCTGAACAGCGACCTGCACGCCAGCGCCGAATACCGCGCGCACCTCGTGACAGTCATGACCAGAAGGGCGGTTGAAGCCGCCCTGAAGTAACGAATCCGGAGGGGGTTGGAGGAAGTGCGCCCGTCTAGGGCCTGGGGGTTACGGCTCCCATACCCTAGGCGGGCTTTTTTTGCCCTTGGCAGATTGTATCTTATGAGATACTCTGTATCTTATGAGATCTATTCTTCAGGAATACCTCAGAACTGCCCGCAAAAATAAGGGGCTGAGCCAAGCTGCCCTGGCCCAGGCCAGCGGGTCTTCCCGTATATCGATCGCGAGGTTCGAAGCCGGATCTTCCCGGGATTTCCGGATCGGCACGGTCAGCCGGCTCTGCGACGTGCTCGGCCTTGAACTCGTCGCTCTGGGTCGTGGCGAACGCAAGAGTGTCGAAATGCGCCTCGCGAGGGAGCGGGAGCGCGCCAAGCGCCTTGATGCCCGGCGCCGTCACGCGGCGCTCGCCGCCGCCTTGCTCGCGGTCGGGCCGGCCGAGGCCATGGCAATGCTCGAGCGCGCCCGCGCCAACGTCGAGCGCTGGCAGCGCGAGGGTCTGTGCAGCGAACACTACATTTCCCGCTGGCGCAGCCGCCTCGCAGGCCCGGTCCGGACGGTGGCATTGCACCTGCTCGAGCACGGCGACTGGACCGATGCGCTGCTGCAGAACTCGCCCTGGAGCTTCGCTCTGGAGCCGGCAGGCGCGTGAAGCGCGAGGATCTGCGGCGGCTGTTCGCGCAAGCGAGAAAGCTTGGCGGCGAAACCGATTACGTCGTTCTCGGCAGCCTCGCCGCGCTCGGATACTCCGACGCCGTGCCGCCGCGCATGGCGATGTCGCTGGACGTGGACGCCTACGGCAAGGGCGACCCGCCCCGCATATTCGAGCTCGCCGCCGCGCTCGGCCAGGGCAGCGAATTCGAGGCTACGCACGGCTACTACCTTGACCCGATCTCGCCGCATGTGGCGACGCTGCCCGAGGGCTGGGAACAGCGGCTGGTGCGCATCGAGCTCGAGCCGGGGCTCGCCGCCTGGTTCCTGGAACCGAATGACGCCGCGGTCTCCAAGTACGCGCGCATGGAACCGCGCGACCGCGAATGGATCCGCGCCGGCCTGCAGGCCCGGATCCTCTCGCTTCCCATCGTCGAGGCCCGGTTCCGGACGACAAACTTTCTCGACGACGCGGAATCCGGGCGCGCGCATGCGGCGCTCGGCGAAGACCGCGGCTGGCTGCGCGAGCGCCAGCCCTGAGCGCGCGCTAAGGCATCTTGCCGAGGATCTTGCCGAACTCCTCCGCCGAGAACGCGGTGAGCGTCTCGGTACGCACGTTGCCAAGCGAAGCGACCGCCAGCCCCAGCGACGTTGCCGTCGCAGTATCCGGCGCCTCGACGATGGTGACGATGTCGTAGTGCCCCAGCGTCCAGTAGATCTCCTTCACTTTCACGCCCGCCTTCGCCGCCAGCGCC
>JANNXB010000060.1:0-13977 GCA_031409355.1 Betaproteobacteria bacterium
CGGCGTGATCGACCTGCCCTCGGTCGGCAAGGCCGGCCAGCCCAAGCTCGTGCCGCTCGAGGTGGTGATCAAGGAAGACCGCAGCATTTCGGTGCGCGAACGCGATGCGACGGGCCGCATCGTGAGCGACCGGCCGGTCGAGCGCTCGGATTTCCCGAAGATCTTCAAGGATCCGAAGGTTCCGGTGCTCGTCGCGGGGGACAAGAACGTGCGCTACGAGGCGGTGCTCCAGGTGATGGACGACCTGCGAGCGCAAGGCGTGGAAAGGGTCGGATTGCAGGTAAAGCCCAAGTGACGGGCGCCGCTGCCGCAGGTTCGGCCGCGATGTTCGACGAACGGATCGATCCGGGCCGGATTGCGTCGTTCGTGCTCGCGGCGGCCATGCACCTCGCGCTGTTCGCGGTCCTGGTGTTCGGCGTGAGCTGGCAGAACCGGCCGCCGGAGGCGGTGCAGGTGGAGTTGTGGAGTGAGCCCCCTCCCGCGCCTGCGCCGGTGGAAACGAAACCGGTGCCCGTGCCCGAGCCGGCGGCCGTCAAACCCGAGCCTGTGATCGCGAAGCCCGAGATTGCGCTCAAGGCGCCGGAAAAAATGAAACCGGTGCCCAAGCCCGTTCCCAAGGCCGAGCCGTTGAAGCCAAGGGTGGACGATTCGCAGAAGCGCATGCGGGAGGAACTGGCGCGCGAGCAGGCCTCGTTCGCCATCGACCGCGAGCGCCAGCAGCTCAAGGACCAGCTGGCGCGCGACGCATCTAGCTCGCAGAAGCGCGACCACGACGCCTACGCCGGCCGCATCAAGGCCAAGATACGCGGCAACATCGTCCTGCCGCAGGACATAAAGGGCAACCCGGAGGCGATCTTCGACGTCGTGCAATTGCCGACCGGCGAAGTGCTGACGGTCAAGCTGCGCAAGTCGAGCGGACACGCCGGCTATGACGAAGCGGTCGAACGCGCAGTGCTGAAATCTTCCCCGTTGCCCAAGCCCGACAAGCCGGACCTGTTCCAGCGCGCCCTGGAACTCAAGTTCAAGCCCCTCGATTGAATATAATCAAGGGATGTCCAAGCTGATCCCCCGAATCGTTACCGCGCTTTGCGTCGCGTTCTTTGTCGCAGGCACGGCGCGCGCGCAGCTGTCGATCGAGATCACCGGCGCCGGCGCGTCGCGCATTCCGATCGCGATCGCGCCCTTTGCCGGCGAAGGCGCGGTGGGGCAGATCTCCGCCATCGTGCGCGCCGACCTTGAGCGCAGCGGCCTGTTCCGCACGCTGGAGGTGCCGCCGCTAAGCCCGCAGCCCACGGAGTCCTCGCCGGTCAATTTCGCCGAGTGGAAATCGCGGCAGGCCGACGCGCTGGTGCTCGGTTCGGTGGCGGCGCGGCCCGATGGGCGTTTCGAGGTGCGCTTCAAGCTGTTCGACACGGTGAAGGGGCAGGACCTCTCGGGCGTCGCCTACACGCTGTCGCGCGAGCAGCTGCGCACCACGGCGCACCGCATCGCGGATTTCATCTACGAAAAGCTGACCGGCGAAAAGGGCGTGTTCTCCACCCGCATCGCCTACGTGGTGAAGCGCGGCACGAAGTTCGAGCTGCAGATCGCGGATGCCGACGGCGCGGGCGAAGAGACGGCGCTGGCCTCGTTCGAGCCGATCATCTCGCCCACCTGGTCGCCGGACGGCCGCCGCATCGCCTACGTGTCGTTCGAGGCGAAGAAGCCCGTGGTCTACGTCCACTCGCTGCAGGACGGCAAGCGCCAGGTGGCGGCGAACTTCAAGGGCTCAAACTCGGCGCCTGCCTGGTCGCCGGACGGCTCGCGCCTGGCGGTGTCCCTGTCGCGCGACGGCGGCTCGCAGATCTACCTGGTGAATCCGGACGGAAGTAATGTGCGCCGCATCTCGCAATCGGCGGGCATCGACACGGAACCGGTGTTCTCGCCCGACGGCCAAAGCCTGTATTTCACCTCCGACCGGGGCGGCAGCCCGCAGATCTACCGCATGCCGGCCGGCGGCGGGGAGGCGCAGCGAGTGACCTTCGAAGGAACCTACAATGTTTCACCGCGCATCAGCCCGAACGGCAAGCTGCTTGCGTACATCACGCGCAATGCGGGCAAGTTCCAGGTCGCGACGCTCGATCTGGCGACGCGCCAGACCCAGGTCATCACCGACAGCGACAAAGACGAGTCGCCGAGTTTTGCGCCCAATGGCCGCATGCTCCTGCTGGCGACCGTCGTCGGGGGGCGCGGCGTGCTGTCCGCGGTTTCATCGGATGGACGCATCAAGCAGCGCCTGTCGATATCGGCAGGTGATGTAAGGGAACCGGCATGGGGGCCATTCGTACGATGATCTGGAGAAGCCAAATGCACAACGTTCGAATTTCTTTCCTCGCATGCGCCCTGGCGGCAATGCTCGCCGCCTGCTCGGGCAGCCCGGTCGACGAGCAGGCGCCCGCGGGGGTCGAGGACCGCACCGCGACGAAACCGCCGCTGCCGCCGGGACCCTCGACCGGACCGATCGCCAAGGTGGATGTCACCAGCCAGAACCTCGCCGGCGTGGATCCTGCCGTGAAGGCAGGCGTGCTCGCGCAGCGCTCGATCTTCTACGACCTCGACCAGTACGAGGTGAAGGACGAGTACAAGCCGCTGGTCGAAGCGCACGCCCGGTACCTGCGCAGCAATCCGGGCCGCAAGATGCTGATCCAGGGCAACACCGACGAGCGCGGCAGCCGCGAGTACAACCTCAGCCTCGGGCAGCGCCGCTCGGAAGGCGTCAAGCGCATGATGCTGCTGCTCGGTGCGCGGGAGGACCAGATCGAATCCGTGAGCCTGGGCGAGGAAAAGCCCAAGGCCGAAGGCCAGGGTGAGCAGGCCTGGTCGCAGAACCGGCGCAGCGACATCCTTCACCAGGGCGAGTACTGATGCGGCGTGCGGCCCTGGCCGCGGTCCTTGCGGCGTCCCTCACGCTGCTCGCGGCGTCCTTCACGCTGCCCGCGGCAGCGCAAGGGATATTCGACGACAACGTCGCGCGCGGGCGAATCGAGGAGTTGCGCAAGCAGCTAGATGCGGTGGCGAAAACCATCGACGAGCGCCTCGCCCGGGTCGAGGACCGCCGCGCGCTGGTCGAGCTTGCGTCCCAGATCGAGGCGCTAAGGGGCGAGATCGCGCGCATGCGCGGCCAGCTCGAAGTGCTGCAGAACCAGGCCGAGACCGCCGACAAGCGCGGCAAGGATCTCTATGTCGATGTCGACTCCCGGCTGCGCAAGCTTGAGCAGGTGAAGGAAGCCGCGGTGGAGAAGCCCGCGGCCGAGGCCGGGCCTTCGCCCGCGGAAGTAAAGGCCTACGAGGCGGCGCTGAACCTGTTCAAGGCGGGCAACTATCCGCTCGCGGTTTCGGCTTTCCAGCTGTTCCTCTATACCTACCCGACCAGTAAGCTCGCGCCGAACGCGCAGTACTGGATGGGCAATACGCAATCCGCCCAGGGCCAGTACAAGATGGCGATCGCGACGCAGCAGAAGCTCGTCACGACCTGGCCCGAGGATGCGAAAGCCCCCGATGCCCTTGCGGCGATCGCCAAGGCGCAGGAGGACCTCGGCGACCGGCGCAGCGCGCAGAAGACGCTGGAGGTCCTGCTCATCAAGTATCCGCAAAGCCCCGCGGCGGCGAGCGCCAAGCAGCGCACCCAGCAGGGAACAAAAAAGTAAAAGCGGTCATCCTCCTTTCGGGCGGCCTGGATTCGGCGACCACGCTCGCCTGGGCCAGGCGCGAAGGCCACGAGTGCTGGTGCCTGTCGGTGGACTACGGCCAGCGGCATGCCGTGGAAATCGAAGCTGCGATCCGGATCGCGCACGCGCTCGGCGCCGCCGGGCACCGCATCCAGAAGCTGGATCTCACGCAGACCGGCGGCTCGGCGCTCACGGACCGCTCGATCGCGGTGCCGGTGTCCGGGATCCAGCCCGGCATTCCCGTGACCTACGTGCCGGCGCGCAACACCATCCTGCTGTCGGTCGCGCTCGGCTGGGCCGAGGTGCTGGGCGCCGAAAGCATTTTCGTCGGCGCGAACGCCGTGGACTACTCCGGTTATCCCGATTGCCGGCCTGAATACCTGGCGGCGTTCGAGCAGATGGCCAACCTCGCCACCAAGGCGGCGATCGAAGGCCGGAAGATCCGGGTGCGCGGCCCGCTGGTGGATCTGTCCAAGGCACAGATCGTGCGACTTGCGCTAGAACTCGGCGTGGATCCGGCGATGACGGTGTCCTGCTACCAGCCGGACGCGGAGGGCCGTGCCTGCGGCGCCTGCGATGCCTGCCGCATCCGCAAGGCGGGATTCGAGGCTGCGGGCACCGCGGATAGCACGCGCTACACTCGCTCCTGATGGAGCCGACTCCCGCACAACTGGCCCCCTACGTCGCCGGAGCCGCCTTCGTGCTCGCGTTCGTGTTCGGCGCCGTGGCCAACAAGACCAACTTCTGCACCATGGGCGCGGTCTCGGACTGGGTCAACATGGGCGACCTGAACCGCATGCGCATGTGGCTGCTGGCGATCGGCGTCGCGATCCTCGGCGCGAACGGCCTGTACCTGGCCCGCGTGATCGACCTGGCGAAATCCATCTATATGGGGCCGAACTTCACCTGGCTTTCCTACCTGGTGGGCGGATTCCTGTTCGGCGTCGGCATGACGCTCGGATCGGGTTGCGGCTCCAAGACGCTGATCCGCATAGGCGCCGGCAACCTCAAGTCCGTGGTGGTGTTCGTCTTCGCCGGCATCGCCGCCTACATGACCTTGCGCGGCATCCTGGGCGCGTTCCGCGTCGGGGTGCTGGAGAAGGCCGCGCTCAACTTATCCACAGGCCAGGACCTGCCGTCTCTTGCGGCCGCCGTGGGGGGGTCGAAGCAGTTCTGGGTCATCCTCTTTTCCCTTTTGATCGGCCTTTCCTTTATCGCGTACGCCTACGCATCGAAGGAATTTCGCGCCAGTTTCGACTACACGCTGGGCGGTGTCGTCACCGGCCTGGTGGTAGTGGGAGGCTGGTACGTGACCGGCCGCATCGGCTACCTCGCCGAGGATCCGAACACGCTGCAGGAGGCCTTCGTCGCGACGAATACCGGACGCATGGAGGCGTTCTCATTCGTCGCGCCGCTCGCCTGGTCGCTGGAATACCTGATGTTCTGGACCGATAAATCGAAGATCGTCACCTTCGGCATCGCCTCCACCGCGGGCGTGATCGCCGGCTCGGCGGCCTACGCGCTCGCCACCGGGAAATTCCGCTGGGAGGGATTCCGCAATGCCGAGGACACCGGCATGCACATGCTCGGCGGCCTGTTGATGGGTTTTGGCGGCATCACCGCCCTTGGCTGCACCATCGGCCAGGGAATTTCGGGTTTCTCCACCCTGGCCGCGGGCTCGATCATGACCTTCGTAGCGATCATCGCCGGCTCCGCAGTCACCATGAAGTGGCAGTACTGGCGAATGACCCGCGAGGCCTGATAAAATTCGCCCCCTTTCCAGTGTTTTCCCCATGGGTCGTTAGCTCAGCTGGTAGAGCAGCGGACTTTTAATCCGTTGGTCGCCGGTTCGAATCCGGCACGGCCTACCAATCAAAGCAAGAAGCTGCCTTCGGGCAGCTTCTTGCTTTTCAGCGCGTACCTTTGCGAATCTGCGCCGTGTTTTCATCCTCATGTATCAACTGATCCGAAGATCCTTGGGCAGTTCAGTTGCCGCTTGGCGGGCATTGCTGTAGTTTCTAAGCTACAATGAACTTTGAGATTCGGTACTACATCACCGTTGCCGGTCGGAACGTGTTTCAGGCGTGGTTCGATCGGCTTCGCGACCGGCAAGCGCAATTGCGCATTCAAGTGCGCCTTGACCGTCTGGAGGGCGGCCTTATCGGGGACGTGAAACCATGCGGCGAGGGCGTATCGGAACTGCGTATCGACTGGGGTCCGGGATACCGAGTGTATTTCGGTCGCGTAGGGCAGCAAGTTGTTCTGCTGCTGTTGGGCGGAGACAAGCGGACGCAGGACGCGGACATCAAGAAAGCAAAGGAGCATTGGGATGATTACCAGAAAAGAATCAAAGCGGCAGGCGAGCGCCCCCACTAGTGTCCCGCGCCGCCCTCACCTTTTGGCGTGGCTGCGAGACCCGAAAAACGCAGCGGCGTACATTGAAGTGGCGCTTACCGAGGGCGACTCCGGGGACCTGTTGCGGGCCCTTCGCAATGTTGCCGAGGCGCGCGGCGGGATTGCGCGCATAGCCGAGCGTACCGGCCTCAATAGAGAGGCTTTGTATCGCACACTCTCGAAGCGCGGCAATCCGAAGCTCAAGAGCCTGGCGGCAATTCTCAGCGCGAATGGCCTGCGTCTTTCGGTGCGACCAGAGACGAACCAGGAGCGGCGAGTCGCCTAGCGGAAAACGTAGGGCGCTGGCGGTTGTAGACGGGCCTGAGCTTTTCTACTCCGGCTGAATGCCCGCTTCCTTGACGATGCGGCCCCACTTGTCTATTTCGTTCCGGATGACATTGCCGAAATGTTCCGGCGTGCCGCCCTGGATTTCGATGCCGGCGCCGGTGAGGCGGGCACGCACATCGTCCATCTTGAGCGCGGCGTTGATGGCGGTGTTGAGCTTTGCGACCGCGTCTTTCGGCGTACCTGCAGGCGCGAGGATGCCCCCCCAGGTGCTGGCGTCGTAACCCGTGAGGCCGGATTCGGAAATCGTCGGCAGTTCCGGCACCGCGCTAGAGCGGGCCAGGGTGGTCACGGCGATGCCGCGCACCGAGCCCGCTTTCACGTGCGAACGGATTGCGGTTACGGTGTCGAAGATCATCGAGGTGCGGCCCGAAAGCAGGTCGGGATGCGCGGCCGAGCTGCCCTTGTAGGGAATGTGCTGCATCTTCGTTTTGCTCATGCTCATGAAGAGTTCCGCCGCCATGTGCAGTGAGCTGCCGGGCCCGCTCGAGGCGTAGATCGCCTTGTCAGGGTTGGCTTTAATCCAGGCCACCAGTTCCTGCACGTTCTTCGCTCCTACCGACGGGTGCACTGCGAGCAGCAGCGGGACTACGTGCGTGTAGACGACCGGTTCGAAATCCTTCACCGGATCGTAGGGCAGGGTCTTGAACATGTGTTTGTTGGTGGCGTGGCTGGAGGCGACGATGACCAGGTTGTAGCCATCGGGCGGGCTCTTCGCGACGAAATCAGTGCCGAGGTTGTTGGAGGCGCCGGGCTTGTTCTCCACCACCACTGCCTGCCCCATCGAGGCGGACATCTTCTCCGCGAGGGAGCGCGCGATCAGGTCGATCGCGCCGCCGGTGGTCGCCGGGACCACGATCTTAATCGAGCGCGAGGGATACGGTTGCGCCGCGGCGTGTGTTCCGAACGTGAAGCTGAATGCCAATGCCGCGAGGTTGACCCAGTGAACGACTGTCATTTCTTTCTCTCCCTTGTTATTCGCGCGCACGCGCGAGTTTTTCGACTTCGGGCAGGCGGCGCAGCGCGCGCATGACGCGTGCGAGGTGCTGCCGGTTGGCGACTTCGAGGATGAACAGCATGGTGGTGAATACCGCGCGGTCTTCTTCCATGCTGATGGCGTCGATGTTCGAGGCGGCGCCGGCGATCTCCGAGGCGACCTTGGCGAGTACGCCGCGCTGGTTCGTCACGATCACGCGCACCGCGGTCTGGAACAGGCGGCTGGGCTGGCGGTCCCACTCGACGTCGATCCACTGGTCGGGCTCGTTGCGGCGGGATCGCTTCGCCGGCCTGCAGTCGGCGACGTGCACCACCAGCCCCTGGCCCTTCTTGATCGAACCGACGATGGCGTCGCCGGGAATCGGCCTGCAGCAACTGGCGAGCTGCACCGCCATGCCCTCCGTGCCGCGGATGACGACGCTCGCGGGCGCCGCTTTCGGGTGGCCGCTTTTCGCCTCCTCGCGCTCCGTTTTGCGCAGCAGGCGCCGGGCCACGACCGCCGGCAGGCGCCTGCCCAGGCCGATGTCGGCGAGCACTTCCTGCCGGGTGTGCGCCCCGGCATCGCGTATCGCCCGCTCCCAGCTTTCCGCATCGATCTCGGACGAAGCGTGGCCCGCCGCCTTTAGCGCCTGTTCCAGCAGCCGTTCGCCCAGCGCGGCCGACTCGTCGTACTGCATGGTCTTGAGGAAATGCCGAATGTTGGAGCGCGCCTTGGCGGTACGGACGTACTGCAGCCAGGCCGGGTTGGGCTTGGCGTAGCCGGTGGTGATGATCTCGATGCGGTCGCCGTTGCGCAGTTCGGTGCGCAGCGCGACGAGCTCGCCGTTCACCTTGGCCGCGACGCATTTGTTGCCGATATCGGTGTGCACCGCGTAGGCGAAATCCACCGCTGTGGCGCCGCGCGGCAGGGGCATGATGCGGCCCTTGGGGGTGAAGACGTAGACCTCGTCGGGAAACAGGTCGACCTTGACGTGCTCGAGGAATTCCTGCGAGTCGCCCGACTGGCTCTGGATCTCGAGCAGCGACTGCAGCCACTGGTGCGTTTTCTTCTGCAGTTCGGAGAGCGAATCCACGTCGCTCTTGTACATCCAGTGCGAGGCGACGCCGGCTTCGGCGAGGCGGTGCATTTCCTCGGTGCGCAGCTGGATCTCGACCGGCACGCCATAGGGACCGATAAGCGCGGTGTGCAGCGACTGGTAGCCATTCGCCTTCGGTATGGCGATGTAGTCCTTGAACTTGCCGGGCACCGGCTTGTACAGGCCATGCAGCACGCCGAGCGCGAGGTAGCAGGTGGGCGCGTCCTTCACCACGACGCGAAAGCCGTAGATGTCGTGCACCTCGGAGAACGACAGGTGCTTCTCGATCATCTTGCGGTAGATCGAGTAGATGTGTTTCTCGCGGCCCGTGATCGCGGCGGCGACCCCGGCCTCGGCCAGGCGCGCCTTGATCGCCGCTTCGATCTTGCCGACGACTTCGCGCCGGTTGCCGCGCGCCGAGCGCGTCGCCTTGTACAGGACGCGGTAGCGCAGCGGATGGGTGTGCGAGAAGGCGAGTTCCTGCAGCTCGTGGAACAACTCGTTCAAGCCGAGGCGGTTGGCGATCGGCGCGTAGATCTCCATGGTCTCGCGCGCCACGCGCCGGCGCTTGGCCGGGGCGACCGCGGCGAGCGTGCGCATGTTGTGCAGCCGGTCGGCGAGCTTGATCAGGATCACGCGCACGTCGCGCGCCATCGCCAGCAGCATCTTGCGGAAGTTCTCGGCCTGCGCATCCTCGGCCGACTGGAATTCGATCTTGTCGAGCTTGGAGACCCCGTCGACCAGATCGGCGACCGGCTTGCCGAACGTATCGGAGATTTCGGCCTTGGTGACCGAGGTGTCCTCCATGACGTCGTGCAGCAGCGCCGCCATCAGCGCCTGGCTGTCCAGATGCCAGCCGGCGAGGATCTCGGCGACCGCGAGCGGGTGGGAAACGTAGGGCTCGCCCGACTGGCGTGTCTGGCCCGCGTGCGCCGCGCCGGAAAAGCGGTACGCCTCGGCCAGCCGCGCGACGTCCGTCGGCTTCAGGTAACCGAAGCGACTCTCGTCAAGGACGGGAACGGCGGACATTGGGGGAGGTTAACGCAGTCCCCGCAATTATTGTCATCCCCGCAGAACCTGTCCCCGAATGAATCTATCGGGGGGCGGGGATCCAGGCAACTCAGCCCTCGGGCGGGATCGCGGGCGCGACTGGGGCGGCGGGTACGGGGAGCATGGCCGGCGGCGTCTGGTTGCGCCGCAGGACTTCGATGCCGATCTTGCCCACCGAGATCTCGCGCAGCGCGATCACGGTGAACTTGTCGCGGTTCGGCTCGACCAGCGGCGAAGCGCCGGAGCTTAGCTGGCGCGCGCGGTAGGTCGCCGTCAGCGTGAGCTGGAAACGGTTCGGGATGCGCTTCAGGCAATCGTCAACGGTGATGCGGGCCATGTGGTTTCCGATTCTCTGTTTTCTGCTCTAAAGCCGGGGTTTCAGGCGTTCGACACGGATGATGGCCTGCAAATCGCGCTTGGCCTCGTCGAAGTCTTTGTTAATTATAGCGTAGTTGAACTCCGGAGAGTGCGAGATTTCCTCTTCCGCGCTCGACATGCGGCGCCGGATCACCTCGTCCGTGTCCTGGCCGCGCGCGCGCATGCGCCGCTCGAGTTCCGCGACCGACGGGGGCAGGATGAACACGCCGACGCAGGCCGGGTAGAGCCTGCGCACCTGCTGCGCCCCCTGCCAGTCGATTTCGAGTACCAGGTCCTGGCCGCGCGCCAGGGCTTCGCGGATCACTGCCTGCGACGTGCCGTAATGGTTGCCGTGGACTTCGGCGCTTTCCAGGAATTCGCTCCGCTCCAGCATCGCCAGGAAGGACTTCTTGTCGACGAAATGGTATTCGCGGCCGTTCACCTCGCCAGGCCGCGGCGCGCGCGTGGTGTAGGACACGGAGAGCCGCAGGCGCGGATCGTCCTTTAGCAGCGCGTCGATCAGCGAACTCTTGCCCGCTCCGGAGGGAGCAGTGACTACGAAAAGCAACCCGCTCATTCGATGTTTTGAACCTGTTCCCGGACTTGTTCGATCAGCAACTTCAACTCTATCGCGCAATCGGCGATTTTCAGGCCGGCGGACTTGGAGGCGATCGTGTTTGCCTCGCGGTTGAGCTCCTGCGCGAGGAAGTCCAGGCGCTTGCCCGCATTGCCGCCCTTCGTGATTACCCGCTCGACTTCATCCAGGTGCGTGGCGAGGCGCGTGATCTCCTCGTCAACGTCACTCTTGGCGGCGAACAACGCGATCTCGGCGCGTGCGCGCTCGTCATCGCCGGTGTCCAGCACTTCGCGCAGGCGTTCCGAGATCCTCGCGCGGTAGGCGGCCACCGCCTCGGGCACGAGCGGCGCCACTTCGGCCAGCCGCCGGCGCATCTCGCCGATGCGGACAAGCAGGATGGCGGCGAGCTTCGCGCCTTCGCGGCCGCGCGCCGCGCACAGGTCATCGAGCGCCCTGCGGCAGACCTGATCCAGCGCGCCGCGCGTGCGCTCTTCATCGGCGGCAGGCTCCGCGAGCACGCCGGGCCAGCGCAGGACATCGGCGGTGCGCAATGGCGCAATTCCCGGAAAGGCCTCGGCGGCCCGCGTCGCCAAGCCGCGCAACTGCTCGATGGCCTGGAGATTGAGGCCGGGCTGCGACTGGGTCGCGGCGTTGCCCTGGTAAAGGCGGCAGTCCACCTTGCCGCGCGCGATCCTGCCCGTGATCAGCTCGCGCAGCAGCGGTTCGGAGGCGCGCAGTTCCTCGGCCACGCGGAATTGAATGTCGAGGAAGCGCGAATTGACCGAGCGCAACTCAAGCGTCAGCGCGCCGCGCGGCAATTCGGCACTCGCGACGGCGTAGCCGGTCATGCTATGGATCATGGGGATGCAGGTATCATAGGGTAGATGTCCTCCCAAGCCAACCAGCCGTTACCGGAAGGCTTTCAACTCGAAAATTACCGGATTCTGCGGCTGCTCGCCTCGGGCGGATTCTCATTCGTCTATCTCGCGCACGACGAGAACGAGACGCCGGTGGCGGTGAAGGAGTATCTGCCCGCGACGCTTGCGCTGCGCACCAAGGACAGTCCCGCGCCCGTAGTGCCCGAGGAGAACCTGGCCGCCTTCCGCTACGGGCTGAAGTGCTTTTTCGAAGAGGGCCGGGCGCTGGCGACCCTTTCGCATCCCAACGTGGTGCGCGTCAACAATTTCTTCCGTGCCAATGAAACGGTCTACCTAGTGATGCGCTACGAGCGGGGGCGCACCCTGCAGGAGCACATCCACAAGAAAAGTGGCGCGATCAAGGAGGAGTGGCTGTGCAACACCTTCGTGCAGCTGCTGAACGGCCTGCGCGAAGTGCATTCCAACAAGCTGCTGCACCTGGACATCAAGCCGGGCAACATCTACGTGCGCAACGACGGCAACCCGGTGCTGATTGATTTCGGCGCCGCGCGCCAGACGCTCTCGGCCGACGGCCTGAAGCTGCCGCCGATGTATACGCCGGGGTTCGCCTCGCCCGAACACCACCACGGACGCGACAGGCTGGGCCCATGGAGCGACATCTACTCCATCGGCGCTTCCATGTATGCCTGCCTCGCGGGCGCCGGCCCGCCCGTGGCGACGCAGCGCGTGGAGAAGGACAGGATGACGAGCGCCCGCAAGGGCTGGGCGGGCAAGTATTCCGTGGATCTGCTGGACACCATAGACTGGTGCCTGCGAGTGGACCACCTGGAGCGGCCGCAGAGCGTGTTTGCGTTGCAGAAAGCGCTGCTCGGGGAGAAGGAACCCGGATTTCGCGGTAAGGCGCCGATGCTCGACCAATGGAAAGACGCGATCCTGCGCAAGATCAAAGGCTGACCAGTGAAATACACGATCTTCCAGGACACCAGAATCGGCAAGCGGCCCTACCAGCAGGATCGCCTTGCGCATTGGCACACCAAGGAAGCGCTGTTCCTGGTGGTGGCCGATGGCATGGGCGGCCATGCGCACGGCGACGTAGCGGCGCAGATCGCGGTCGATTGCCTGGGCAGCGCGTTCCACAACGAGGCGAAGCCGAAGGTCGCCGATCCCGACAATTTTCTGTTTCGCACCATCGGCCGCGCGCACGCCATGATCCTGCACCAGACGCAGAAGCAGGGGCTTGCGCAGGACCCGGCGAACACCCCGCGCACCACCATCGTGGCCTGCCTGGTGCAGGATGGCTATGCCTTCTGGTCGTTCGTCGGCGACTCGCGGCTCTACCTCATCCGCGACGGCCGCATCGTGACGCGCACGCGGGACCACACCCCGGTGCAGATGCTCATCGACGCGGGCAGGATTCGCGAGGAGGCGGCGGCGACGCATCCCGACCGCAACAAGCTGCTGCAGTGCCTCGGCGGACCGCGCCCGCCGCGGGTGGAGCCGACCGCGCACGCGCGCCTCGCGCTGAACGACATCGTGCTGCTTTGCTCGGACGGTTTCTGGGGGCCGCTGACGCCGCGCCAGCTGCTCGGGGGGCTGCTGGGCAAGGACATGAAGAAGGCATTTCCGGAGCTGATCGACTTTTCGGAGACGCGCGCCGGGCCCCGTTGCGACAATATCTCGGTGCTGGCGGCCGAGTGGCACGACAAGGCGGTGCCGGCGCCCGAGGAGCCCCTGACCGTGCCGATGGGCGACACGCGCACCGACGCGCACGATTTCAAGACTACCGACCCCGATTTCATGCGCATGAGCGACGCCGACATGGAACGCCAGATCGCCGAGATCAAGAAGGCCCTTACCAGGAACGAGCCCGAGAAAAAATGAGACCAAGCGGCAGGAAGGCGACGGAGCTTCGCGCGATTCGCATCGCGCGCGGCTATACGCGGCACGCGGAAGGCTCAGTGCTGGTGGAGTTCGGCGATACCAAAGTGCTGTGCACGGCCAGCGTGGAGGCAAAGGTGCCGGGGTTCATGCGCGGTTCGGGCCGCGGCTGGGTTACCGCGGAGTACGGCATGCTGCCGCGCGCGACGCACACCCGCGGCGACCGCGAGGCGGCGCGCGGCAAGCAATCGGGCCGCACCCAGGAGATCCAGCGCCTGATCGGGCGCGCGCTCAGGGCCGTGATCGACCTTCCCGCGCTGGGCGAGCACACCATTCACATCGACTGCGATGTGCTGCAGGCCGACGGCGGCACGCGCACCGCGGCGATCACCGGCTCGTTCGTCGCCGTGCACGACGCGCTCACGTGGATGCGCGGCAAGGGCATTATCGCCGCGCTGCCGGTGAAGGAGTTCGTCGCCGCGGTATCGGTCGGCGTTTATCAGGGCGAGCCGGTGCTGGACCTGGACTACCCCGAGGATTCGGCCTGCCAGACCGACATGAACGTGGTGATGACCGGCGGCGGGCGCTTCGTCGAAGTGCAGGGCACCGCGGAAGGCGAGCCCTTCGCCCGGGAGGAACTGGACAAATTGCTCGCCCTCGCCGCACGCGGCATAGCGGAACTCGTTGCATACCAGAGACGCGCTTTGGGGCTGTGAAGA
>JANNXB010000061.1:0-6154 GCA_031409355.1 Betaproteobacteria bacterium
GCGCGCAGGTATGGCCGCGGCCTGGCCCGGCGTCGCCCTGAAATTGGGGCTGCACCCGCTGATCGCGGCCGGCGTCTTCTACGGCCTGCTCGTCGTGGACCCTCTTTGGGCCAAGGTCGCGGTGGTGGGCGCCAGCCTGCCGCTTGGCGCGACCGCGTTCGTGCTCGCGCAGCGCTACAAGCTGCTGGAAATGGAAACCTCGTGCAGCGCGGTGCTTTCGACCGCTCTTTCGGTTTTTACGGTTTCCGTGGTGATGTCGGTACTGGGCTAAGCGAGGGCCCGTTCGAGGACCCGCGCGACGTGCAGTGCCTCGCGCTGCGCGCCATGTTCGATCTGGTGCCGGCAGCTCGTGCCGTCCGCGACGACAAGCGTGTCGGCCGAGGCATTGCGCACCGCTGGCAGCAGGCTCGCTTCGCCCATCTTCATTGAAATGTCGTAGTGCTCGGCTTCATAGCCGAAGCTGCCTGCCATGCCGCAGCAGGAGGACTCGACGGTCCGGACTTTCAATTGCGGGATCAGGCCGAGCACCTGCTCGACGGCGCCCATGACAGCGAACGCCTTCTGGTGACAATGTCCGTGCAGCAATGCCTCGCTCGCAACCGGCTTGAGTTTCAGTTCCAGGCGCCCGGCATTTGACTCATTGGCAAGGAATTCCTCGAGCAGGAACGAGTTCTTCGCCAAAGCCTCGGTGCCGGGGAGCAGAACGCCGTATTCATCGCGCAGCGTTAGGAGGCAGGAAGGCTCGAGCCCGATGATCGGGACGCCGTGCGCCACCCAGGGATTGAGGGCATCGAGCAGGCGCTTCGCCTCCGCCCGCGCTTCGTCAACCAGTCCGGCGGAAAGGAAGGTGCGGCCGCAACACAGCGGCCGGCTGCCCTCGACCGGGTCGGCGGCATGCACGCGATAGCCGGCTGCCTGAAGTACGCGGATTGCCGCGCGCGCATTGTCCGGTTCAAAGTAGCGGTTGAAGGTGTCCACGAGGAGCACGACTTCGCGCCCGCCGCTTTTCGCCCAGGCGCGGTCGATGAAGCGATCGCGCCGCCACGCCGGCAGCGGACGCTTCGCCGTGAATCCAACAAGTCCGCCGAACATCCGCATCCCGAGATTGGAAAGCGGCGCGGCGGCGGCGGCAAGCCGCGCGTACCGGGGAAGGTAGGCCACCGCGCGCTCGCGCCAGGTGAGGCCGTGGTCTTTGCGGTAATGAGACTTAAACTCGATTTTCATGCGCGCCATATCGACGCCCGTGGGGCATTCCCGCTTGCAGCCCTTGCACGAGACGCAGAGATCGAGCGCCTCCTTCACCATCGCGTCAGCGTCCGGGCCCAGTTGCCCGGACAGGGCGAGGCGAAAGGTATTTGCCCTGCCACGGGTGAGATGCTGCTCGTCCTGCGTTACCCGGTACGACGGACACATGGTCCCGGCATCGAACTTCCGGCAATGGCCGTTGTTGTTGCACATCTCGACGGCCTTATCCAGGCCGCCCCATTCCGACCAGTCGAGGGCGGGCGGCGGCGTCCTGGTTTCGTAACCGGGTTTGAACCGAAACAGCGTCCGGTCGTCCATCTTCGAGGGCGCGACGATCTTGCCTGGATTCATGAGCCCGCGTGGATCGAGCGTTGACTTTATTTCGCCCAACACGGCGGTCAGCCGCGGGCCGAAGAACGGCGCGATCCACTCCGAGCGCACCAGGCCATCGCCGTGCTCGCCCGAATATGCGCCCTTGTACTGCTTGACCATCGCACAGGCTTCCTCGGCGATGGCGCGCATTTTCTCCGCGCCATCGCGCCGCATATCGAGGATCGGCCGTACGTGCAGCGTGCCGACGGAGGCGTGCGCGTACCAGGTGCCGCGGGTGCCGTGTTTCTCGAACACCTGCGTCAACCGGTCGGTGTACTCGGCGAGGTGCTCCAGCGGCACCGCGCAATCCTCGATGAACGACACGGGCTTGCCGTCGCCCTTCATCGACATCATGATGTTCAACCCCGCCTTGCGGACCTCCCACAGGGCCTTCTGCTGCTTCGTATCGGTGATCTCGACCACGCTGCCCGGCAGGCCGAGGTCCGCCATGAGTTGTCCGAGCTCCTTCAGCTTATGGGCCTGATTCTCATTCCCTGAGAATTCGACCAGCAGGATCGCATCCGGGTCGCCTTTGATGAACGCATCTACGACCTTGCGAAACGCGGCGATATCGCGTGCAAGGCCGATCATCGTGCGATCCACCAGCTCGACCGCCGAGGGACCGAGCTTGACGATGTGCTGCGTCAGGTCCATCGCGGTATGGAATTTCGGGAAGTGCACGACACCCAGCGCTCTCGCGGAGGGCAGCGGCGAGAGTTTCAGCAGCAGCTGCTCGGACCAGGCGAGCGTGCCTTCGGAGCCGACCAGCAGGTGCGCCGCATTGGCGTGAGGCGGCCCTAGATGATCGAGGTTGTAGCCTGCAACCTTGCGCAGAACCTTCGGAAAGCGGCGTTCGATCTCGTCTCGCTCTCTTTCGTAGATTCCTTTCAAGCGGGTGATGAAATCGAGATATTCGGCAGGACCGGAAGGACTCGTCATCGAGCCGAAGCGCCAGCGCTTGCCTTCGACCGTCACGGCGTCGATGGCGAGCACGTTGTGAACCATGTTGCCGTAGGCGATGGAGCGCGAGCCGCAGGAGTTGTTCCCCGCCATCCCGCCCAGGGTCGCCTGGGCACTGGTTGAGACATCCACCGGAAACCAGAGGCCGAGCGGCCTGAGTTTCGCGTTCAACGCATCGAGCACAAGTCCCGGCTGCACGAGGGCGGTGCGCGCCGCGGCATCCGTTTCGACGAGCTGGTTCAGAAATTTCGAATCATCAATGACCAGGGCCGCGCCCACGGTCTGGCCGCACTGGGAAGTTCCGGCGCCGCGTGGCAGCACGGGTACCCCGGCGTCCGCTGCGATCGCTATCGCCGCGCGCGCCGCCTCCGCGGTGCGCGGTATCACCACCCCTATGGGCTCCACCTGGTAGATCGAGGCATCGGTCGAGTAGCGGCCGCGCGAGGAGGCGTCGAACAGAACCTCGCCGTCTACGTCCTTGCGCAGCCGTTGCGCGAGCGAAGAGTCGACGGGCCGGGCCGCCACCACCTTGACCGGAAAAGACGGCGCGTTCACGCCGCCTGGCGCGCCGACAGCGCCTTTAGCTCGGCCAGCACGCTGGAGAGCTTGTGCGCGAGATGATCCGAGAGCAGCACCTTTATGCGTTTCACGTCCCTGGCACTCAAGGCGGCAAGGATTTCATCGTGCTCGCGTACCGCGGCGTCCCAGCGCTCTTTCGACAGGTTCGCCATGTAGCGCGCGCGCCGCACGTTGCCGTTTAGCTGGCGGTACATGTTGAACAGCACTGCATTGCCGGAGTACTTGACGATTTTCAGGTGAATCGCCTGGTTGAACTTGAAGAAGCCGGCGAGATCGCCGCGCGCATGATAGGCCAGCATTTCATAGTGCAGCGCGCGGATCTCGTTGATCTGCGCGTCGGTCGCGCTGATGCAGGCAAGCTCGCCGGCGAGCGCCTCGAGCGCGCCGGTCACGGCCAGGGACTCCGACAAGCGGACCGGGTCCATCTGCGAAACGATGGCTCCACGATTCGGCAACAACTCGACCAGGCCTTCGGTGGCGAGTACCTTGAAAGCCTCGCGCAACGGCGTCCGCGATAGTCCGAACTGGCCCGTCAGCAGTCGCTCGTTCAAGCGGGCGCCGGGGGCCAGCTGCCCTTGCACGATAAGGTCCCGTAATCGGTCGGTCGCCTCCTCGTGGAGGGGACGGCGGGAGATCGGGGTTACCTCTTGCAAGGGGTCCATTTTGTATGCAGAATACAAAAATAGTTGCTTTAGTGCAATAGCTAGCCCTTATGCTGCGCACAAATTGTGGGTTCGTATGCAAAATATAGGAGGGATCGGATGACCAGAGCCGCCGGACGACACTTTCTCCAGATACCCGGACCGACCAATGTCCCGGACCGGGTTCTGCGCGCAATCGACTTTCCGACGATGGACCATCGCGGACCCGACTTCGGCCCCCTGGGCAAAGAAGTCCTGGCTGGAATGAAACGCGTCTTCAAGACCTCCAGTCACGTCGTCATTTACCCAGCCTCGGGAACCGGCGCGTGGGAAGCAGCCTTGGTCAATACGCTGTCGCCGGGCGACCGTGTACTGATGTACGAGACCGGCCATTTTGCGACGCTCTGGCAGAGGATGGCCAAGCGGATGGGCCTCGAGCCCGAATTCATTGCGGGGGACTGGCGCACCGGCGCCGATGCGCAGGCGATCGAAGCACGGCTGCGCGAGGACAAGGGGCATGGCATCAAGGCGGTCTGCGTTGTGCATAACGAAACCGCCACCGGCGTGGTGTCGCAGATTGCACAAGTGCGGCAGGCAATCGATGCCGCCAAGCATCCTGCCCTGTTGCTGGTGGATACGATCTCGTCGCTCGGCTCGATCGACTACCGGCACGACGAATGGGGCGTGGACGTCACGGTCGGCGGCTCGCAGAAAGGCTTGATGCTTCCGCCGGGACTGTCGTTCAACGCCATTTCCTCGAAAGCGCTTGCGGCCTCGAAAGCGGCGAGGCTGCCGCGAAGTTTCTGGGACTGGGGCGAAATGATCGCGAGCAACAAGGACGGCTACTTTCCCTACACTCCTGCGACCAACCTGCTCTACGGCCTGCGCGAGGCATTGAAAATGCTTCTCGAGGAGGAAGGCCTGGACAATGTCTTCGCCCGCCATCAGCGCCATGCGGAGGCGGCACGGCGAGCGGTGCGCGGCTGGGGCCTGGAGGTTCTGGCGAAGAATCCCGCCGAGTACTCCGCGTCGCTTACCGCAGTGCTGCTGCCTGCCGGCCACGACGCCGACAAGGTGAGAAAAGTGATTCTTCAGCATTTCGACATGTCGCTTGGCACCGGTCTGGGCAAGCTCGCGGGCAAAGTGTTTCGCATCGGGCACCTCGGCGACTTCAATGATCTGACGCTGATGGGCACGCTCGCGGGATGCGAAATGGGATTGCAGCTTGCCGGGGTTCCGGTAAGAAAGGAAGGCGTGCAGGCCGCGATGGCCTACCTCGCCGAATGCCACGCTCATCCGGCGCGCGCCGCAGCGTAGTGCTATGATTTTTTCGGGAGACCCGATTCTTTTTGGAGGAGGAAAAATGCTCAGAACAATTTTGTGCGCGGCACTTGCTGCGATCGGCTTCGCCGCGCATGCCCAATCCTGGCCAAATAAGCCCATCACGTTCCTGAACCCGTTCCCGGCAGGCGGTGGAACCGACACCTTCGCGCGGCCCATCGCGGCGCGCCTTGGCGAGACGATCGGCCAGCAGGTGATCATTGAGAACCAGGGCGGCGCGGGCGGCACGGTCGGTGCGACCAACGCAGCCAAGCGCACCCCGGATGGCCACACCTGGTTCTTCGGGGCGGTGCACCACACCATTGCGGAGAGCCTCTATGCGCGGCTCCCCTACAACCTGGAGCGCGATTTCGAGCCGATTTCCGTCGCGGCATTCATCCCCAACGTCGTGGTGGTGCATCCGAAGTACGCCGACCAGATCAAGACGCTCAAGGACCTGACCGACTACGCGAGAAAGAACCCGGGCAAGCTCAACTACGGATCCGCGGGCAACGGCACCACGCACCATCTTGCGGTGGAGCTGTTCAAGACCATGACCAAGACGTTCATCGTCCACATACCGTTCCAGGGCGCCGGCCCGCTGATGCCCGCGCTTCTCTCGGGAACGGTCGACCTGGCGTTCGATGGCATGGGAACCTCTTCGGTGCAGATCAAGGCGGGCAAACTCATCCCGCTTGCCGTCACCAGCCCGGCACGCAATCCGGTCCTGCCGAACGTGCCGACCATGGGCGAAGCCGGCCTGCCGGGCTACGAGGTGCGCACCTGGTACGGCCTGTGGGCCCTCAAGGGTACGCCGCAGCCGATCAAGGATCGGATGTGGAAGGAATTCGTCGCGACGCTGGACACGCCGCTCATCAAGAAGATCTGGGCGGAGCAGGGCGCCGAGGCCGGCGGCATGTCGCAGGCGGATATGGCGAAGCTTGTTCGCAGCGAGATCGAGAAATGGGCCAAAGTCGTCAAGGACGCCGGCGCGAAAATCGACAACTAAAGCCTAGAGCACTCCCTCGGCACGAAGC
>JANNXB010000062.1:0-4647 GCA_031409355.1 Betaproteobacteria bacterium
CGATTCCAGCCGCAGCCCACGCGCGATCTCCATCCCGACCGCAATGGGCAGCGCCGCCGCCACCGCCAGTGCGGCAACCAGGACCATCGGCGGGCTCTGCACCTTGCCGCGCCAGCGCAGCACCACGTGGCCCAGCGCCGCACCCCACGCTGCGACGGGAATCGCGCCCAGCGCGGCCACCAGAGGCAGCGTGATGAAGCCGAGCGCCGCGGTCGAGCTGCCCGAGGAGAAAATCCCTTTCACGGAAAGCGCGGCGGTCACGAACGCGCCTATGACGCCGCAGCACAACGCCCAGCGCGCTTCGGGCCGCGCCGCCAGAATCATTTCGCCGGCTCCTCGATCCGCTGCAACTGCGCGTCGATCAACTTGAGCGCCGGGTGGTTGGGCTCCGTCTTCACATAAAGCTCGCGCGACTCGCCCAGGGCCTGGCGCGCGGTGCCGCGCAGGCCGAGCTTCGCGAGCGCGCCGCCGAGCTCGTGCAGGTCGCCGCGCAGCGCCAGGCGATGCTCCGCGGTTTCGGGCGGAGGCAGTTCGCGCACCGCGTCCACCGCGCGCGCGAAGGCATCCGCCGCCTCGCGCGGCCGGTTCTGGTCGCGGTAGAACACGCCCAGCATGCGCAGCGAACGTTCCTGCAGCATCGCCTCGCGCGGCCCCAGCGCGGCGATGATCGCGCGCTGCTCTAGCTTCATCGCGATCGCCGCGCCCTGCTTTAGCCACGCCTCAATCTGCTTCGATGCGCGCCGGTGCAGGCCCTGCAGGCCGCCGCAACTCACGAGCGCGAGCGCATGCTGCGCGGCGCCCGCCTTCTCCGCGCCCTCCACCGCCCTGCCGCAGGCATCTAGCGCCTCCTGGAAGCGCTGCGCCTTGTAGGCCGCCAGCGCTTCCTCACGCGCATCCTGCCAGGTGAGTGATGGACCGGCTGCAGTTGCCGTTGGGACTGATTCCTTCTGTGATGCCTGATAAAGCAACCACTCGAGCCGCAGCCCGTAGTTGCCGCGCATGTCCGCGACCATGTCCACGACCCGGACTTTCGCGAGATTCCCCTCCGAAGTGCGCACGCCGAACACCGCGCCCCTGCGCACCGGCGCATCCGGGCCCCAGGCCGAATACTGGTTTACCGAGTAGCTCAGCTTCGCGAGCGCGGCCTCGTCGAGGTCCTCCCAGCGCGCCGCGCCGACTTCCGCGATGAGCGCGGGCCTGCCCGAACCGCGCTGGAACACGCCCAGGTAGGGCTGGTCGCGCGCCTGCATGCCCCAGTGCAGGTCGGCGCGCGGCGTGCCCTGGTTGCCGGTCTCCAGATCCACCGTCCAGGTCGCGCGCAGGCTCGCCGACTGCAGCCCCGCCTCGGGCGCCGCGCGCCACGGCAGGCGCACGTAGTCCCCGCGGTCCGCGGCGTAGAGCAGCAGTCCGAGCGTGAACAACACCGCGCCCGCTATGTAAAGGCGGGTTGCCATTCCAATGCCTGCCATTCCCTCTCCCAAGCAAGACCGGCGCATTTCATCCGGCTAAACTTTCCCATGGCCGACGCGCTACGCCGCATTATCCACCTCGACATGGATGCGTTCTACGCATCGGTCGAACAGCGCGACGATCCGGCGCTGCGCGGCAAGCCGGTGGCGGTGGGCGGCTCGCCCGAAGCGCGCGGCGTTGTGGCCGCCTCCAGCTACGAAGCGCGCAGGTTCGGCGTGCGCTCGGCGATGCCCATGTCGCGCGCGGTGCGCCTGTGCCCGGAGCTGCTCATCGTGCGCCCCAACTTCCCGCGCTACCGTACCGCGTCGCAGAAGGTGATGGAGATCCTGCGTTCCTGCACGCCCCTGGTCGAGCCCCTGTCGCTGGACGAAGCCTACCTGGACGTCACCGACAACCTCTGGGGCGAGCCGCTCGCGAGCGTGGTGGCGAAGGAACTGAAGAGGAGAATCCTCGACGAAACCGGCCTCACCTCGTCCGCCGGCGTCGCGCCCAACAAGTTCCTCGCCAAGATCGCCTCGGGCTGGCGCAAGCCCGACGGCCTCACCGTGATCGCGCCCGAGCGCGTCGAGAGCTTCCTGCAGGAACTGCCGGTCGAGGCGCTCTGGGGCGTCGGGCCGGTGACGGCGAAAAAGCTGCGCGCGGTGGGCATCCAGCGGCTGGTGGACGTGCGCGAATTCGACGAGGTGGCGCTGCACAAGACCGTCGGCAGCCTGGCACCGTGGTTGAAGCGCCTGGCGCACGGCGACGATCCGCGCGAAGTGAAGCCCGACCGGCCCTGGAAGTCGATCTCGGCCGAAACCACCTACGTGACGGACCTGGAGGACCTGCAGCAGATGAAGCGGGAACTCGAAGGGCTCGCGCAAAGGGTCGTGAACTCCCTGCAGAAGAAGAACCTGCTGGCGCGCACCGTCACCATCAAGGTGCGCTTTGACGATTTCAGCACCGTGACCCGCAGCCACAGCGCCGAGCCCACCGGCGCGCTGGAGGCGTTCGCGGCGCGCGCCGCGGCGCTGCTCGATCGCACCGATGCCGCGCGCCGGCCGGTGCGGCTGCTCGGCGTCGGCGCCCACGGGCTGGAGGCAACCGAAACCAGCCGCCCCGAGCAGCTGCTCCTGGGTTAGCATGACCGGCTTCGAATCCGCGTAATCCCGAAAGAGAGCAGACCATGAGTGGTGGTGGAGAATCCGCGCCGGCCCCGGCCGCAAAACCCGTAGCAGCCGCGCCCGTCGATCCGATCGAGGAACTGGCGCGCAAGATCTTCATCGAGCTCTCGGCGCAAGTGCATTCCCAGGTCGGCGACAAGCCCGAGCACCTTAAGCTGGTCGAATTGAGCTTCCGCCTCGCAGAAGCGTTCCAGGCGGGCAACCTCCAGTTCAACACCGCCGCGCGCGCGCGCGCGGACGCGAAGGCCAGGGCGAGCGTGGACGTGAGCAAGATCGAAATCGACTTCGGCGCTATCGGGACGGCCGGGAAGAAATAGGCCGGGTAGAAACAAGCAGCAACGCCGCGCCCGCGACCAGCGAGGCGCAGGCGATCAACAGGGCCGCGCTGAAGCCGCCGCCCGCGCCCACCAGGAGACTCACCGACAGCGGCCCGGCGATCTGGCCGGCGGCGAAGGCCGCGGTCATCGCGGCCATCAGTGGCGCGGGATTTGCATTTCCTTCAGCCGCCACTACCGTCCTGGCTTCCTGCAGTCCGACCATGGTGATCACGACGAAGGTGCCGCCGACGCACAGCGCCGCGAGTACGATGCCCGGCGCGCCCGGCCAGAACACGGGCGCGGCCACGCCCAACGCCATCACCAGGTGACTCGCAATCCATGCAGCACGGGTGCCGTAACGCCCGGAAAGCAGCGCGACACCCAGCGTCGAGAGCGCGGCCGCGGCGCCGAACACGGGCCAGGCCCAGCCGAACACTGCCGGATCGCTCACCACATCCCTCGCCATCACCGGCAGGAAAGTCGCGGGAATGATGTAGCCGAAGCCGTAGGCGCCGTAAGCAATCACGAGGCGCGCCTGCGCCCAGCTCCAGCGGGCGGCAGTCTCGAATCTGTTTGTCTTTTCACTGGATTGGGAAAACACCGGCCAAATCAGGAAAGTCACGGCGAGCGAGGCAATGCCGAGCAGTAGCCAGGCACTTGGCGATGAGGCGTGCACGAACATGAGCAAGGCGCAAATGACTCCCGCAACCGCGACGCCGGTTCCGACGCCCGCGAAAAGCACGCCAGCCAGAATGGGCTTTCCAAGCGGAAGTATTCGATCGAGGCACCAGGAAGACGTGTGCACGAGCACCCACGCACTCGCCACGCCGGCGATGAAGCGCAGCACCGCCCACGCGGCGAATCCGGCATCCAGCGCCATCGCGAGCGTCGCGAGCGCGATCGCGGCCAACCCGGCGCGGATCGCCAGCACCGCCCGAGCGCGCACCGCGCCCGCCCAGAGGGCGCCCACGAGATAGCCCAGGTAGTTGGCGGAGGCGAGCCAGCCGCCGCCCGCGACCGACAGTCCGGCGTCCTGCAGCATCATGGGCAGGATCGGGGTGAACGCGAAGCGGCCGATGCCCATGGCCACCGCGAGTGCCGCAAGCCCGGCCAGTGCGAAACGCATGGCGTCCAGTCTATTCCTGCAAACCAGGGCAACCGGCCGGAGCCGCTTGAGATAATCTCGGCGCGTCCATGAAGAAAATCTTCCACGGCTGGTGGATGGTCGGCGCCAGCAGCGGCATGCAGTTCGTGCAGGGCACGCTGCTACTGCAGTCCTTCGGCGCCTATTTCGCGGTGCTGCGCGACGACCTCGGCTGGTCCAAGACCGAGCTCTCCGGCGCCGCGGCGATGCACCAGCTCGAGGCCGCGGTGCTCGGCCCGCTGCTCGGCTGGTTCCTCGACCGATTCGGCCCGCAGTGGGTGATCCGGGTGGGCGTGCTCGTGTTCGGTTGCGGCTTCATGTTGCTGAGCTACATAGAGACGCTGTGGCAGTTCTACGGCGCCTTCATCCTAACCGCGCTGGGCGGCAGCCTGTGCGGCTTCTTCCCGCTCAACGTCGCGCTGATCCACTGGTTCGAGAAGAAGCGCGCGCGGGCGCTCGCCTCGATGCAGATCGGCATGGCGGCGGGCGGCCTGTGCGTGCCGCTCATCGCCTGGGCGCTCGCCACCTGGGGCTGGCGCGCCACCGCCTTCGC
>JANNXB010000063.1:0-4261 GCA_031409355.1 Betaproteobacteria bacterium
TCCGGCGAAGGCCTTCTGGTGCACCGTGCCATCCGGATTGCGGTCGAAGAAGCAGCCGAGCTCGTTCTCCAGCTCCCGGATTCTTTCGACCGCCAGCGTCACCAGCTTCCAGGCAAGCTCCTGGTCGGGCAGCCACTTGCCGCCTTCGATGGTGTCCATGAAGTGGCGCTCGATCGAATCTTCCTTCGCCAGCGCGACGTTGTAGCCGCCTTGAACCATGCGCGTGCAGCCGCTTTTGCCGAGCAGTCCCTTCACCGCGACCGTGATCGAGAGGGATGGGTCAGCCTTATGCGCATGCAGCGCGGCGAACAGGCCCGCGCCGCCCGAGCCGAGGATCAGGATATCGGTCGATTGCTCACGCACGCGATGATCTGGAAGCCCGCATCTGCAGCAGCAAGATCGCCACAAACGCCAAGGCGCCCACCATGTCGGAAGTGATCTTCACGCCGGAGAAATACCGGACAACACTGACCACGTAGTCCGGGAGCGGAACGGGAAAGATCAGCAAGATGCCCGCGACTAGCAGCGCGATGCGCGCCAACGGACCGGTTTTGAGTATCAGCCAACCCTGCATGCAGCCCGCCAGCGCGCCAATACCCAATGCAGCATAAACGGTGATGGCGGCGATCGAGCCCCAATCCGCCGTGGCCAGAGTCTTCAGGGATCCAGTGAGCAGCAGCCCGGTTCCGGCCGGATCGAGCAGGAACATGAACGGCAGCAGAAATGCCGGCATCGTGTACTTCCATGCCTGCAGCGTGGTCTTGTACGGATCGCCGCCGGTGATCGCGGCGGCGGCGAACGGCGACAGCGCCGTCGGCGGCGAGACCTCCGAGAGCACCGCGTAGTAGAAGATGAACATGTGCGCGGCATATTCCGGCACCTTGAGCGCGATCAGCGCCGGCGCGGCGATCACCGCGCAGATGATGTAGCTCGCGGTTACCGGCACCGCGAGGC
Source organism: Betaproteobacteria bacterium (assembly GCA_031409355.1). Lineage (GTDB taxonomy): Bacteria > Pseudomonadota > Gammaproteobacteria > Burkholderiales > SG8-39 > RBG-16-66-20. Next base: position 955 of record JANNXB010000063.1, read on the forward strand.
CCACGATCCAGACGATGAGCGAGGTGTAGATCGCGGTGAGCAGCAGCGAATTGCCGGCATAGGCAAGCACGATCGAGCTGAATTTCAGGCCCAGGCCGGTGAGCGTCACCACGCCGACGATCAGGCCGGCGCCGGCGCAGGTCGCCGCCACGTTGAGCACCGCGCGCGAGCCGCCGTCCAGCGCCTTGATGAACCCGGAGCCGGCGATGCCGCGCCAGATGGGGGTTTTCCTCTGGAACAAATCATAGGAAACGAGCGCGCAATCCCGGCGCAGGAAGCTGGTGACCAGCGCCACCACGGTCGCCCAGAACACCGACAGTTCCGGCGAAAAGCCCATCAGCATGAAAGCCACGATCGAGAACAGCGACAGGAAGTGGAACCAGTACTTCTTCGTCAGGCTCCAGGCGGACTCGACCTGCTCGAAGCGCACGTCCTTCATGCCGAACTTGCGCACGTCGATTTCGACCATGATGAAGAGCGCGAGGTAATACAGGCAGGTCGGGATCGTCGCCATCAGCACGACGTCCAGGTACGAGATCTTGAGGAACTCGGCGATCAGGAACGCGGCCGCGCCCAGCACCGGCGGCGAGATGATCGCCCCCAGGCCGCCCGCTGAAAGCAGGCCGCCCGCCTCGTCCTTGCTGTAGCCGACCTTCGCGAGCATCGGCGCGGCCACCGCCCCCAGCGTCACTGTGGTCGCAACCCCGGATCCCGAAGGGCCGCCCAGCAGGAACGAGGCCAGCGTCACGGTGCGCCCGGCGCTGGTCGGCTTGCCGCCCATGGCGGAAAACGAAAAGTCGATGTAGAACTTGCCCGCCCCGGAAAACTGCAGGAATGCGCCGTAGATGGTGAACAGGATGATCAGCGTCGAGGACACATTGATCGCGGTGCCGAATATTCCTTCCAGCGTCATGTACATGTGGCCCACGAGGCGCGGAATCTCGTAGCCCTTGTGCGTCCAGGGCGCAGGCAGGTATTCGCCAAAGAACGCGTAAAGCAGGAAACACGTGGTGATGAACGGCAGGATCCAGCCGGTGGTGCGCCGCATCGCCTCCAGGATCAGCAGGGAGAGCGCCACGCCGAATACTATGTCCCAGTCGTTCGGCACGATGGAACGGTCGAAGAAATCGTCGCCGCCCGCGATCAGGTAGACCGTCGTGGCCACGCCCGCCGCCGCCAGCAGCCAGTCCCACCACATGACGCGGTGCCGGAAGCGCCTGGCAACCGGAAAGATGAGGAACGAAAGCAGCAGCACGAAGGCGACATGGATCGCGCGCAGGTGCTCGGGACGGACAATGGCGTAGGCGGTGTAGAGGTGGAACAGCGACATCGCGACCGTCACCGTGGTGATGAAGGCGGCAAGCCAGCCAGAGAGCTTGTTCTGCACGCCCTCTTCGCGCTCGATCATCTCCTCGGCGCGCGCCAGCGCCGCTTCGCTCACCTCCTTGGCGGGCTGGTGCAGCCGGGTGGCTTCTTCGCTCATTGACTCCCCCTAAATGAAAAGCCCCGCCAGCTGCCTGGACGGGGCTCTGGTGCCCGCAGGCCTCAGTTGGCCTTGGAGCTCGCTGCCTTTTTGGCGCCCTTCTCCGGCGCAGAACCCTTCTTCGGCGTGGCGCTCTCCCCCCCGATCTTGACGCCCTGCTCCGCAAAATACTTGACCGCTCCCGGGTGCCAGGGGATCGACGAATTCTCGGCCTTCTGGTTCTCCAGCTTGATGTTCACCGCCTCGGCATGCACCCGGACCAGGTCGACGATGTTCTCGAACAGCGCCTTGGTGATCGTGTAGGCCGTCTTGTCGTCCATGTTCGCGTGCACGGTGAGCAGGTTGGTCACCGTTGCCGCCTGATTGTCGGCTTCCATGCCTTTGTACATGCGCTGCGGAATGACGTCCTTGATGTAGATGTTGCCGTGCTTCTTGGCCATCTCCGGCACCAGGTGGGCGATGTCGATCATCTTGATCTTCACCCCGGGCGAATTGGCCAGATCGGTCACCGCTCCGGTCGGCAGGCCGCCGACCCAGAAGAACGCATCGATCTTCCTGTCCTTGAGGGCATTGACCGATTCGGCCACCCCGAGGCGCTCGCGCCTCATGTCCTTGTCCTTGTCCAGGCCCGCGGCCTCGATGACGCGGAACCCGAACACCTCGGTGGCGCTGCCCCCCGAGCCAGTGGAGACGCGCTTGCCTTTCATGTCCGCCATCTTGGTGATGCCGGTGCCCTCGATCGTCACCACGTGCATGCGGTTCGGATATAACACCGCCAGCGTGCGCACGGGGACCGGCTTGCCGGTGAACTTGTCCTCTCCCCTGACCGCATCGATCGCCGCATCGGCCTGCGTGAAAGCGATGTAGGGCTTGCCGGTGCCGATCAGCTGCATATTGGCGACCGAGCCGCCGGTGACCTCGGCGGTTGCCTGCATGCCGGGCACTTTCTTCGACAGCAACGCGGCCAGACCGCCGCCCAGCGGGTAATAGACGCCGCCGGTGCCGCCGGTGGCGATGGACAGGTTCTGCGCCTGCGCGCCGCTGGTGACTGCGAGCAGCGCGACGATTGCGCCACGAATGATGATTTTCATTAACTCCTCCTGTTTATGGGAATGATTCTATTACGTCTTGACGCCGAGGCTTGCCAGAGCCTTCGCGCGGCGCCCCTGCGAATCGCTTCTTACCTGCGCGTAAAGGCTGCCGCCGTGGCTGTCCATCGCCACCACCAGCGGCCCGAAACCGCGCACGCGGAATTTCCACAGCGATTCCGGATGCAGGTCATCCAGGTCGACGTCCTCGATCGCCTCGACCCAGGTCGTCTCCAGCGCCGCGGCGCCGCCGACGATCGCGAGGTAGGCGCCGCCCAGTTCGGAAAAAGCCTTTAGCGAACCATCGCGCAGGCCGCCTTTTCCGATGACAAGGCGCACCCCGTATTGCTGCATTAGCGGACGGGTAAAGCGCTCCATGCGGTCACTGGTCGTCGTGCCGACACAGACCGGCACATAGTCAGCTCCGACCTTCTTCACATTCGGCGCGGTATGGATCACCGCGTGGCCCGCCAGGTCGAAGCGCGTCTTGCGGCCGCGGTCGAACATGTGGATCTGCGTCGCGTCGCGAATGCCGTAGAGCGTGCCTTCCAGCGTCACGGTGTCGTTGACACGCAGCGCCCTAATCTGCGCTTCGCTGAATGGCGCCCTGAGGTCATGGTGCGCCACGGCTACTGTTTCTCTCCGAGCAGCGCCTTCTTCAAATCGTCCTGCACCGGCTTGTCCCCCAGCCAGATGCGCAGCAGCGCGCGGTAGAAGTCCTCACCCTGGATCGGCA
>JANNXB010000064.1:0-2888 GCA_031409355.1 Betaproteobacteria bacterium
CAGGACGTCGATCGCATCTCGGCGCTGATCAAGAAAGCGGCGGTGAACCGCACCGTGCTGATGGTCGAGCACAACCTGTCCGTCGTGGAGCACCTGTCGGATCGCATCACCGTACTGCAGCGGGGCGAGATCCTTGCCGAAGGCGACTACAAGACGGTGTCGGCCAACCCGGATGTGATCCAGGCCTACCTCGGGGCGGGACATGGCTGAGCCATACACGTCCCTGCTCGCCGTCAAGGGCCTGAACGCCTGGTACGGGGAATCGCACATCCTGCATGGCGTCGATTTCGAAGTGCACGGCGGCGAAGTGGTGACGCTGCTCGGGCGCAACGGCGCGGGCAAGACCACCACACTGAAGTCCGTCATGGGCATGGTGGAGCGCCGCGAGGGTTCCGTCCGTTTCATGGGATCTGAAATCACGAAGCTGAGCTCCAACAGGATCGCCAACCTCGGCATCGCCATTTGCCCCGAGGAGCGCGGCATCTTCGCCAGCCTGAACGTGGAGGAGAACCTGCTGTTGCCGCCGGAAGTGGCCGCCGGCGGCCTCTCGCTGGAGCGGATCTACGAGCTGTTCCCCAACCTGAAGGAGCGCCTGAAGAGCCAGGGCACGAAACTCTCCGGCGGCGAACAGCAGATGCTGGCCATCGGCCGCATCCTGCGCACCGGCGCAAAGTTCCTGCTGCTGGATGAGCCCACCGAGGGCCTCGCGCCGGTGATCGTGCAGCAGATCGGGCGCACCATCGCGCGGCTGAAGAACGAAGGCTTCACCATCCTGCTGGTGGAGCAGAATTTCCGCTTCGCGGCGACCGTCGCCGACCGGCATTACGTGATGGAGAGCGGCAGGGTGGTCGACATGATTCCGAACGCGCAGCTTGATGCCAACATGGGCAAGCTGCACGAATACCTGGGTGTATAGCAGCAACCATCTTTCACAGGAGAAACAGGCAATGAAACTCAAGCAAACGATTATCGCGGCGGCCATCGCCGCACTCGCGGGCACCGCTGGCACCGCCAGCGCCCAAATATCCGACGGCGTGATCAAGATCGGCGTCATGAACGACATGTCGAGCCTCTACGCTGACATTGCCGGTCCCGGCTCTGTGATCGCCGCGCGCATGGCGATCGAGGACTTCGGCGCGGCGAAGAAGGGCATGAAGGTGGAAGTGCTGTTCGCCGACCACCAGAACAAGCCCGACGTCGGCTCGCAGATCGCCAACCAGTGGTACGACGTGGACAAGGTGGACGCGATCTTCGACGTGCCGACCTCCTCGGTGGCGCTGGCGGTGAACGAGATCACCCGAAAAAAGGGCAAGGCGTTCCTGGTTTCGGGCGCGGCGACCTCTGACCTCACAGGCAAGGCCTGCTCGCCGAACACCATCCACTGGACCTACGACACCTGGATGCTGGCGAACGGCACCGGCAGCGCGATCGTCAAGACCGGCGGCGATTCCTGGTTCTTCCTCACGGCGGACTACGCGTTCGGCCACGCGCTTGAGCGCGATACCGAGGCGGTGGTGCTAAAGGGCAACGGCAAGGTGCTGGGCAAGGTGCGCCATCCGCTGAATGCGCAGGATTTCTCCTCGTTCCTGCTGCAGGCGCAGGCCTCCAAGGCCAAAATCGTCGGCCTGGCGAATGCCGGCGGCGACACCACCAACGCGATCAAGCAGGCGGCCGAGTTCGGCATCGTCAAGGGCGGGCAGAGCCTGGCGGGCATGCTGGTGTTCCTCTCCGACATCCACGGCCTCGGACTGAACACGGCACAGGGCCTGATTTTCACGGAAACCTTTTACTGGGACCTGAATGCGCAGACGCGCGACTGGACCAAGCGCTTTGTCGCGCAGTCCAAGGGCAAGTACCCGACCATGGTGCAGGCCGGCGTGTATTCGGCGGTGACGCACTACCTGAAGGCGGTCGAGGCGTCGAAGACGGACGACGGCAGCAAGGTGATCAACCAGATGAAGGCGATGCCGACCGACGACCCGCTGTTCGGCAAGGGCACGATCCGCAAGGACGGCCGCAAGCTGCATCCGGCCTACCTGGTGGAAGTGAAGAAGCCCTCGGAGTCGAAGGGGCCGTACGACTATTACAAGGTGCGCGCCACGATCCCGGCGAACGAGGCCTTCCGTCCGGAGGCGGACGGCGGCTGCAAGATGTAGCTGTCACTGTTTAGCTGAAACCATGACCGAGATCTTCGGCGTCCCGACGCAAGCGCTGTTCGGCCAGTTGTTGATCGGTTTGATCAACGGGTCGTTCTACGCGCTGCTTTCGCTCGGGCTCGCCGTGATCTTCGGTCTGCTCAACATCATCAACTTCACGCACGGCGCCCAGTACATGATGGGCGCCTTTGTGGCCTACCTGCTCGCCAACAAGGCCGGACTCGGCTACTGGTGGGCGCTGGCGATCGTGCCCGTCGTTGTCGGCGCCACGGGAGTCGTGATCGAGCGCCTGATGCTCTCGAAGCTCTACAAGCTGGACCATCTCTACGGACTGCTGCTCACCTTCGGCCTGGCGCTGATCATCCAGGGCCTGTTCCGCAATGAATACGGCACTTCCGGGCTGCCCTATGCGATGCCTGCCGAGCTTACCGGCGGGCGCAACCTGGGCTTCATGTTCCTGCCGAATTACCGCGGCTGGGTCATCGTCGCCTCGCTCGTGATCTGCCTGGCGACCTGGTTCGTGATCGAGAAGACCAAGCTCGGCTCCTACCTGCGCGCCGCGACCGAGAACCCGGCGCTGGTGCAGGCCTTCGGCATCAATGTGCCGCGCATGATCACGCTCACCTACGGCTTCGGCGTGGCGCTGGCGGCGCTGGCCGGCGTGATGGCGGCGCCGATCTACCAGGTCAGCCCGCAGATGGGCGCCGACCTGATCATCGTGGTGTTCGCGGT
>JANNXB010000065.1:0-2810 GCA_031409355.1 Betaproteobacteria bacterium
AGCGCCACGATCTTTTCCGGGGCCCCGGCGGCGTACAGGTAATGCCAGACGCGGGAACCGGTTTGCACCAGCCCGGTCGCCGCCACGTCGTCGACGTGCATGAAGAGGCGCGGCGCGATGTTGAAGAAATTGGCGCCGCGCTCCGGTTCGAGCGTGAGGATGGCGGCGATCTCGAAAGTCGAAGCGCCGAGCTTGATCCGGGAACCGACCGGCGCGGACAGTGCGGTCACCAGGCGCTCCTCGATCCAGACGGTGCCGGGCTTGGGGCCCGCCAGCGCCGGGCCGTCGGGCGCGTTCACAGCGGGCGCGATGCGCAACCTGCCGCGCAGCGGGTAGTTGCCGGAAACCGCCTTGACGCCCGTCAAAACGGAGTTATCTCCGGCGATCGCCATGCTGATGAAGGTCGTCGCGCGTGCGCTGTCCAGGCCGCGGCGCGCGATCTCCTCCGCAATCCCCGGTTGCCACGCATGATCGGAGACCAGCACCAGGTCGGCGCCGAGAAGCTGGTGCGCGTCCCGCACCAGGGCGCGGCCAACGCGATCGGCGAAGAACGCGACGCTGGTGATGCTCGCGACTGCCACCACCAATGCCATGGCGAGAACACGCAGTTCGCCCGCGCGCCAGTCACGCATCAGCATCCGAAGAGATTGCTTCATCCGGGGGCGATCTGTCCCGCGACGAGGCGGACGATCCGCCCGCAACGCTGCGCCAGGTGCTCGTCGTGGGTCACCATCACCAGCGTGGTGCCGTAGCTGCGGTTCAATTCGAAGATGAGGTCGATCACGCCATTGCCCGCCGCCGCATCCAGGCTGCCGGTCGGCTCATCGGCGAACAGCAGCTTGGGGCGCACGGAAAAGGCTCGCGCCAGCGCGACGCGCTGCTGCTCTCCGCCGGACAGGTGCTTCGGATAGTGCGACAGACGCTCTCCCAGCCCGACGCGGACAAGAATCTCCCGCGACTCCGCTTCGGCATCGGCGCGGCCCGCAAGTTCCAGCGGCAGCATCACATTTTCCAGCGCGCTCAACGAAGGCAGCAGCTGGAACGACTGGAACACGAAGCCGACCAGGCGGCCGCGCAGCTCGGCGCGCGCGTCCTCGTCCAGGCCGGAGAGATCGGCGCCATCCACTGCCACCGTGCCCACCGTCGGCGTGTCGAGGCCCGCGAGGATTGCGAGCAGGGTGGACTTGCCGGAGCCCGAAGCGCCGACCACCGCCACTGCGTCGCCCGCCGTGACGCTAAGCTCGATTTCGCGCAGAATGACCAGGTCGCTCTCACCACTCTTGACCGTCTTGCCGATGCCGCGCGCGCTGAGAATTGTTTTTTTGCTGTTGTTGTTCATGGTCCCGGGATCCGCGGCCTATGCCGCTGGTGGCAAAACGGTGCTCGTCTACGGCGACAGCCTGTCGGCGGCGTACGGCATGCCGGCGCGGCGCGGCTGGGTGGCGCTGCTCGAGGAACGCCTGAAACGCGAGCGCCCGGATTATAGCGTCGCCAACGCCAGCATCTCGGGAGAAACCACGGCCGGCGGCCTCGCCCGCATCACCAGTGTGCTCGAGCGGAACAAACCAGAGATTGTGATTGTCGAACTAGGGGCCAATGACGGCCTGCGCGGCTTGCCCGTTGCGGCGATGAAGAAAAACCTCGCCGCCATCATCGAGCAGTCGCAGAAGGCCGGCGCCAGGGTGCTGCTGGTCGGGATGCGCCTGCCGCCGAATTACGGCGAGGCTTATACCCAGGCTTTCGAGCGGTCCTTCGCCGAGCTGGCGAAGAGCCAGCGCGCCGCGCTGCTGCCCGATCTGCTCGCGGGCTTCAGTGAGAAGCTGGAATTCTTCCAGGCCGACCGGATTCACCCCACGGAATCGGCACAGCCCGCGGTGCTGAAGAACGTCTGGAAAGCCCTCGCGCCGCTGCTGGGGAAGAAATAATCAGGTAAACGTCAGGCGCGCCGCGCCGGCGGCGAGCCGGCCGATGGCCTTCGCCTGCGCGAAGCCGCGCTTGGAGAATTCCGCCAGGACCGCCTGTTCCGCCTCCGGCGCGCAAGCCACCAGCAGCCCGCCGCTGGTCTGCGGATCCGTGACCAGCTTGCGCTGCCACTCCGGCGCGCCGGCGGGCATTGAGACGTCCTGCCCATATCCTTTCCAGTTCCGGTCCGAGGCGCCGGTGGCGACGCCCTGCTTCACCCAATTCAGGGCCTCTTCAAGAACTGGCAGGCTCGAAAAGGAAACTTCTGCGGCGAGCTTGGAGCCCCGGCAAATCTCAAGTAAATGGCCCGCCAGGCCGAACCCCGTAACATCGGTCAGCGCGTGCACGTCCGGCATCTCGGCCAGCGCCACGCCGGGCGTGTTGAGCTTGGTGGTGGACTCGATCATCGCGGCATAGCCGGCGTCCGAGAGCGTGCCCTTCTTCAGCGCCGCCGAAAGGATGCCCACGCCCAAGGGCTTGCCGAGGATGAGTACGTCACCGGGCTTTGCAGTGGAATTCTTCTTCAATTTCCCTGGATCGACAATTCCAAGCACCACCAGGCCATAGATCGGCTCCAGCACATCGATGGAATGGCCGCCCGCGATCGGGATGCCCGCTTCCGCGCACACGGATTCGCCGCCGGCGAGGATCTTCCCGATCACATCGAGCGGCAGCTTGTCCAGCGGCATGCCTACCAGCGCGAGAGCGAAGATCGGCTTGGCGCCCATGGCGTAGATGTCGGAGATGGCGTTGGTCGCCGCGATGCGGCCGAAGTCGTAGGGATCGTCGACGATCGGCGTGAAGAAATCGGTGGTCGCCACCAGCGCCTGCGTGTCGTTCAGCTTGTA
>JANNXB010000066.1:0-2642 GCA_031409355.1 Betaproteobacteria bacterium
GATGGCGCCGCCGTTCGGATTGACGCGCGGGTCCTTGAAATCCACCTTCATCAGCGCGAGGCAGCCCAGCACCTGGCTGGCGAACGCCTCGTTGATTTCGATGATATCCATGTCCTTGAGCGAGAGCTTCGCGCGCTCCAGCGCCTTCGGGATGGCGAAAGCTGGCCCGACGCCCATGATGCGCGGCTCGACGGCGGCGGAAGCCGCGGAGAGGATTCTCGCGATCGGTCTCCTGCCGTTCTTCTCGCCCCACGCCCGGCTCGCGACGATCAGGGCAGCGGCTCCGTCGTTCACGCCTGAGGCATTGCCGGCCGTCACCACGCCGCCTTCATACAGGGCCTTCAGTTTCGTGAGCGATTCCATGGTGGAGTCGCGCCGCGGATGCTCGTCCTGCATGACGATGGTTGGGGGTGCGTCCCGTTTTTTATTTGGAATTTTTATTTCTAAAATCTCGCCTTTGTAAAATCCTTCAGCCTCGGCTTTCGCGTACTTCTTCTGCGAGCCCAGGGCGAACTCATCGGCCTGCTCGCGCGAGACGCCGAACTCCTTGGCCACGTTGTCGCCGGTCTCCGGCATCGCCTGGTCGCCGTATATCTTCTTGAAGCGCGGATTCGTGAATCTCGATCCGATGGTGGTGTCGTACAGCTTCACGTCGCGCGAGTAGGGAGATTCCGATTTCGCCATCACGAAGGGCGCGCGCGACATGCTTTCAACGCCGCCAGCGATGTAGAGATCGCCTTCACCGGCGGTGATCGCGCGCGCGGCGTCGGTTACCGCCTGCAGCCCGGAGGCGCAGAGGCGGTTCACCGTCACGCCGGGTACCGTGGGCGGCAGTCCCGCCATCAGCGTGGCGAAGCGCGCCACGTTGCGGCAGTCTTCGCCCGCCTGCGTGACGCAGCCGAGGATCACGTCGCTGATGTCCTCGGGCTTGACCGCGTTGCGCTTGACCACTTCGGCGATGACTTCGCCGGCCAGGTCGTCGGGCCGCAGGCCGGCGAGCTTGCCTGCGTGCCTGCCAATAGGGGAACGAATGCCGTCAAATATGTAGGCGTCGAGCATGGCGTTACTCCGGTGTTAAAAGCGAAATGCCCAGCTTGGCCCTGCGCTTCAGCCACGGGCTGGGACGGTAGCGGGGTTCCCCGTAGAACGAATGCATCGCTTCGAGGATGGCGAGGATCTTCGGCGCGCCGACCGCATCGCCCATGCCGAGCGGCCCCTTCGGGTAACCGAGGCCCAGCATCACCGCGGAATCCAGGTCCTCGGGCGAGGCGATGCGCTGCTGCACGATGTCGCAGCCGACGTTGACGATGTGCGCCACCACGCGCTGCGCCACGAAACCCGCCGAATCGCGGATCACCGACACCGGCACGCCGTCGGAGGCCAGCAGCGCATGCGCCGCGTCGCGGACTTCGGGCTTCGTGACCGGCGTGGTCATGAGGGTGCGGCGCTTCGTGAAGCCGAACAGCGGGTCTATGGCAACGGTATTTTCTGCCTTCAATTGCATTTGAATTGCAGTGGAAGTGGCGTCATGGCCCAGGGGCGCGACAAAGCAAATCGTGTCCGGGCCGGGCTTGCTTTCGATGTTCGTGAATTTCGAAAGAAAATCCTTCAATTCAGGAACGCACCAGAGGGACGCTGGTTTGGCGGTCGGCACGGCGACTTCAGGAATTTTTTCCGCAACGCCATCCTTGCCGTACTTGTACCAGCCGCGACCTGTCTTTCTTCCAAGCAACCCCGCCGCGACCCTGGGATCCGAGAGGAAGGAAGGGGTGTATTTCGGCTCGCCGTAATACTGGCCGTGCATCGACTTCATCACGCCGTGCGCGATGTCCAGGCCGACGAGGTCGAGCAGGCCGAACGGCCCGAGACGGAAGCCCGCGGCATCCACGAGGATGCGGTCGATGGTGGCGAAGTCGGTGATGCCTTCCTGCAGCACGCGCAGGCTTTCCGGCACGTAGCCGCGTCCCGCATGGTTGACGATGAAGCCGGGCGTGTCCTTGCAGCGCACCGGCTTGTGGCCGTAGCGCTTCGCCAGCGCGATGAGCGCGTCGCCGACCCAGGACTCGGTGAGTTCGCCATCCACGACCTCGACGATTTTCATCACCGGGACCGGGTTGAAGAAGTGGTAGCCCGCGATGCGCCCGGGTTTCGCGCAGGCGGAGGCCATCGCCGTGACCGAGAGGGAGGAGGTATTCGAGGCGAGGATGCAGGTATCGGAGACTACCGCTTCGAGCGCCTTGAACAGTTCCTGCTTCGGCGCCAGCAGCTCGATGATGGCTTCGACGACCACGTGGCAGGGTTTTAGCGCGCCCAGGGAGTCGACGATTTCGATGCGCGCGAGCGTGGTGTCCGCGTCGGCCTGCGTGACGCGACCCTTTGCCACGATCCCGGCCAGGGACTTGCCGATGGCTTCCTTTGCCTTCGCCGCGGCTCCGGGCTGCGCGTCGAACACCAGCGTGCGCACGCCGCACTGGGCGAGCACCTGCACGATGCCGCGCCCCATGGTGCCGCTGCCGGCCACCCCGGCGACCAGGTCACTGCGATGAATATCGAGCATGGAGGAACAATTCTAGAGGATATAATTCGCGAGGACGCGAAGCTCGTAATGAACAACGCGAGGAGGAGAACTCGATGAAGGCCAC
>JANNXB010000067.1:0-5140 GCA_031409355.1 Betaproteobacteria bacterium
TTCGTCGCTGCGGTTGGTCATGCTGAACTTGATCTTGTCGCCGACGCGCGCGCGCACGGTCGGGCCTGGCACCGTGTCGCCGAAGGTCCAGGCGCTGAACTTCACACCCGGCGCGATCTCGATGATTTTGTGGGTGGTGTCGAGGCGCACGGTCTTGATCGGCGATGGGTCGAGCGGCTTGAGCTCCGCGCCGAAGCTGAGCGAGGCGCCCTCGGCGAACTTGCCGGTATGCCGTTCAGCAGACACCTTGGCCGGGACCGGCTTCATGTCCATTTTCGAGATGTCGTAGGGATCGGCTGCGGGTGGAGCTGCGGCAGGAGTGCAGGCGGAAAGGATGGCGGTGGCCAGAATCAGAAGGAAAGGACGATGTTTCATGGATGCTCCTGCACTGGACAGTTGCAATTAGCCTAGCAACGCGCTCGGGTATCGATTTGATGCAGGTCAAAGAATGGCGCACCTGCGGGCGGCCGGTATGTTCGGTGCCGCGCTTATGGCCTAAAGGTGGCTTACGACCGTCACTTCGGAGCCGTCGCGCGATTGCTGCACGAAACCAAGGCTGCGCGCGAGGTCCAGCATGTCGTGGTTCGCGGCCATGATGTTCCCGTACAGGGCGCGGTAGCCCGTCTTGCGCGCTTCATCGCGAAGCTTTTCCAGCAGGATCCGTCCCAGCCCCTTGGCCTGCCATGCGTCCGCGACCACCAGGGCGAACTCCGCCGTATCGTCGGCATTCGGCGCATACCGGCCTACCGCGATGAACTCGCCATCGAGTACGGCGACCAGCGCGAGTTCGCGTACATAGTCGGGATGGGTGAAGCGTTCGAGCATCGTCGGCGTCAGGTGCGGCAGGTGCTGCATGAAACGCTGGTAGCGGGACTGCTCCGAAAGTCCGTCGACGAAGAGCGTCTCCAGCTCGGCGTCCTCGGGCCGGATCGGCCGGATCGCCACGCGCGTGCCGTCGCGAAGCACGATTTCCGATTCCAGCGCGGAAGGGTAGGAATGGATCGCCATGCGCGGGTCGCCGCTAGGGCGTGATCGCGACCTTGAGGACGCTGCCGCGCTGGTTGGCGAACAGGTCGTAGGCCTCCTCGATCTGGTCCAGCTTGAAGCGGTGCGTGACCAGGGATCCGAGGTCGACGCGGCCCGAAGCGACGACGCTCATCAGCCGCCGCATCCGTTCCTTGCCGCCGGGGCACAGCGTGGTTACGATCTTGTGGTCGCCGAGCCCCGCGGCAAATGCATCGGCGGGCAGGGACAGTTTTCCGGAGTACACACCCAGGCTGGATAGCACCCCGCCCGGCTTTAGTACCCGCAGGCAGCTTTCGAAGGTTTGCTGCGTGCCGAGGGCTTCGATGGCGACGTCCACGCCGCGGCCGCCGGTGAGGCGCATGATCTCGGCCACCGGCTCGGTGGCCCTGAAGTCGATGGTGATGTCGGCGCCCATGCGTTTGGCCATGGACAGGCGTTCCGGGATGCCGTCGACGGCGATGATGCGGGTCGCGCCCTTGAGCTTGGCGCCGGCGGTCGCGCAAAGGCCGATCGGGCCCTGCGCGAACACCACCACGGTATCGCCGATCTTGATGCCGCCGCTCTCCGCGCCGCTGAAGCCGGTGCTCATGATGTCCGGGCACATCAGCACCTGCTCGTCGGTGAGTCCATCGGGCACGGGAGTGAGGTTGGCCGCGGCGTGGGGCACCAGCAGGTACTCCGCCTGCGCGCCATCGATGGTGTTGCCGAAGCGCCAGCCGCCCATGGCCTTGCCGCCGCATTGGGAGTGGTGGCCGTCCAGGCAGGGATGGCACTGGCCGCAAGGCGTGATCGCGCCAACGATCACCCGCTGTCCTTTGCTGTAGCCGGTCACGCCCACCCCCAGGGCATCGATGACGCCCACGGGCTCATGGCCGACGATCCGGCCAGGCGCGACCTTGTGCTCGCCCTTCAGGATATGGATATCGGTGCCGCAGATCGTGGTGGTGGTGATGCGGACCAGGGCTTCTCCCGGCCCGGCGGCCGGCACGGGCTTCTCGTCGAGGACGATGCGCCCCGGGGCGGCGAATACCGCAGCTTTCATTTTTCGCATGGCTCGCAGGATGACGCTGCGGCGGGCGGCCGGTATGTTCGTTGCCGAACGCAGCGGCTCTTTATTGCTCCTGCTTCCGGTCTGTTCCCGGGACGAGGTCCGGTTCGCCGCAATGCCTTAGGATCTCCGCGCGCACCGCGTCGCGCAGTTTCACCGCCGCGGCCCAGTCCTCGCCCTCCGGCGCGACCGGCGCGCCGATCGTCACCGACACCGCCGCGCGGCGCAGGTACCAGGTGCCGTCGCGCAGCACCGAGCGCACGCCGTGCAGCGCGATCGGCACCACCGGGATGCCGGCTTGCGCCGCGGCCGCCGCCACGCTGCTCGACCGCGACAGCAAGGTCGGCCGGCTCTACGGCGCGGTGACCACGCCGCACATGTACGTCATCGATCCGAAAGGCACCCTGGTGTATGTCGGGGCGATCGACGACAAGCGCTCGACCAATCCGGCGGACGTAAAGACGGCGAAGAACTACGTGCGCGCCGCGCTCGGCGAGACGATGGCCGGCAAGGCGGTATCCACCGCCAGCACCTCCCCATACGGCTGCACCGTCAAGTACTGAACGCGCGCAGTTTTTTTGTCGCCTGCATTCTCTTCGCATCGGACTGCTGAAGGACTAGCCCTCCTGGACAAACGCGAGGTGCGCCCGCCTGGCCAGCGCGAGGATCGCCGAATCGCGAGTCAGGAGTGTGCGGCCCTCGATCGCGGCCGTCCCCAGCAGCAGGCGATCGAACATGTCCGGGTGAGATTGCTCGAAACGCGCGCTCGCCTCGACGTGAGCAGGCGTCAGCGCGACAACGCCGAACCCCTCCGTCTCTAGCCGCGCATGCAGCAGCGCGACGGGCGGAACGCTCAGCTTCCCGGCCGCGCTCTTCATCCGGATTTCGATGAAGCTCGCCGTGCTCACCGCGCAATCGCCGGCCGCGATCAACCGGCGGGACGAAGTGCCCAATTTCGAATCGCCGCTCAACCACCACAACACAAAATGGGTGTCGAGCAGCAACCTCATCGCGCGCGCCTGCGGGCACCTGCCGCAGGTTTCACGCGTTTCGCGACCCGGTAATTCCCTCGCGGCTCACGTGCCGATGGCGCATCCGGCTCAGGCGGGATGATGGCCCCCGCGGATATCGCCGCGTTCAGCCTGCGATTGACCGCCGGGCTGTCCCAATCTCCGGTCATCCGGATCGCGCCCTTGAATGCCCCGGGGTTGCGCTTGCCTTCGACCGGCAGGTAGCGCGTAATCCGGGCGACCGGCTCGCCATTGCGCGCGATGATCACGTCCTCGCCGTCGAGTGCGGCCTGTACCAGCCGGGAAAGCTGGCTCTTTGCTGCGAGCATGTTGACCTGCATCGGCGATCTCCTGATGATCGCGCAGTATAATACGGTTAGCTAACCTAGCTAATATGCTGGCCGGGTAGACCCGCGAGACCAGGCGCGTCCAGCTAACCGGCAGAAACCAGGTCTGGCTCGCCGCAGTGCTGGAGGATTTCCGCGCGCACCGCGTCGCGCAGCTTCACCGCCGCGGCCCAGTCCTCGCCCTCCGGCGCGACCGGCGCGCCGATCGTCACCGACACCGCCGCGCGGCGCAGGTACCAGGTGCCGTCGCGCAGCACCGAGCGCACGCCGTGCAGCGCGATCGGGATGACGGGGATGCCGGCCTGCGCCGCGGCCTGGAAGGCGCCGGTGCGAAAGCCCATCAAACCGGTGTTGCGCATCAGGGTGCCTTCGGGAAACACGATCAGTGAAATGCCGCGCTTCGCGAGCCCGGCGAGTTCGTTGGCGTGCTCGGCGCTTTTCGCGACGTCGAAGCGCTCGATGAACTGGGTGCCGAAGCCCGACAGCAGCTTGCGCATGAGGAAGTTTTCCTGGAATTCGCGCTTGGCGACGAAGGCGTAGCCGCGGTACTCGAGAATCGAAAACAGGACCAGCGCGTCCAGGTAGCTGGTGTGGTTGACGGCGACCACGACCGGGTTTTTTGTCTCGAGGTGTTCCTTGCCCGATACGGTGACCGGAATTCCGCACAGGATCAAAAACCATTTTGATGCCGTCCTGCAAATGCCCCAGCACGTCTTCACCGGCAGGAGCAGTGCCGCGAAAAACACCACAGCAAGCATCACGGCGAGCACCGCATAGGCGCGCAGCGCGAACAGCGCGCCGCCCAGGGTGCGCAGGCCGCGGCGCAGCTGCGGCGCGGCGCCGGCCAGCATCAGGCGTACGAACTGCAGCCAGACGGCTCCGCCGGTTACCGCTGAGGGGCCGCGCTCGTAGTATTCGCGCGCCGCGACTCTCCGGATCTTGCCGCTGGAGGTTTTTGGCACGGTGCCCGGCGGCGCCAGCACGATGTCGTCGGCGGGCGCGCCGATGAAGCCGATCGCCAGGTCGTTGATCATGCGTTTCAGGTCCGTGTCGACGCCAACCCGGCGCGAAGCGTCCTTGTCGCGCATCTCGGCCAGTACCACCACGCGCTCGGTGCCGGTGGATGCGTCCTTGCTGCCGAATACCGCGACGCAGCCGCGCCGGATGCCGGCCAGGTCGCCCACCGCCTGCTCCAGCTCGTAGGGGCTGATGTTGCGGCCGCCGCGGATGATGATGTCCTTCTCGCGCCCGGTGAGGAACAGCGTGCCATCCGACAGGTAGGCGCGGTCGCCGGTGTTGACCCAGTCGCCGGCGAAGAGCGTTTTCGTCGCTTCCGGATTGCCGTAGTAGCCAGAGGTGGAGGAGGGGCCGCGGAACTGCAGCAGTCCTTCCTGCCGGTCGGGCAATTCCAGCCCTGCGCCGTCCACCGTGCGGATGTCGTGGCCGGGAATCGGCGTGCCGCAGCCGATCACGATCAGCGGCGACGGATCACCGGGCGGCGCTTCGATGGCCTCGCCCGTGCGCGTGAAGCGTTCCCGGTCCAGCCGGTCCGCGCGCCAGGGCGTGCCCGGCACGGTGATCGCCACGCCCACCGAGGACTCCGCGAGGCCGTAGGAGGGCGAAATGCAGTTCTTGCGCAGGCCCCACTTCGCGAAGCGCTTCTCGAACTCGATGATGGTGTCCGGGCTCACCGGCTCGGCGGCATTGAA
>JANNXB010000068.1:0-3664 GCA_031409355.1 Betaproteobacteria bacterium
TCGCGGCGATAGACGCCGCGCTCGGTCACGATCCAGTCTGCGGGAATGTCCCAGCTTTGCGGATGGATCGTATCCATGCGGGCCAACTCGTAGGTCACGCCGATCACCGCCGGCTTTTTCGGCAGCGAGGCCAGCGTCCGGTCGAAAAACCCGGCGCCGTAGCCCAGGCGGTAGCCGCCGCTGTCCCAGCCGTTCATCGGCAGGAGTACCGCATCGGGAATCATCTCCGGTGAATTGGCCGGGTAGGGGATGTCCAAGGGTCCCATCGCCAGTTCAACGCCTGGATGCCATTCACGGAAGACAAGCGGCTGCCTTGGCGCGACGACAACCGGCAGCGCGGTCAACGCGCCGCGCTCGCGCAGCGTTTTTACCAGGTGCCGCGCGTCGTACTCTCCCTTGATCGGCCAGCAGAAAGCGAGCTTCGCCGAGGCAAGTCCGGGGAACGAGCGCTCGAGATGGGCGTCTATGGCCTGCCGGTAGCGCTCGAGCGTCTCGTGTTCGAGCGCGGAGCGCGCCGCGACCAGGCGCTCGCGCTCGGCCTTGCGCCAGGTTTTTAGTTGATCTATATGCATAGCAGGATCACGGAGGGTGCTAAGCTTAGTCCATGATTTTTAGGCGTTTCCTCACTATATCAGCACGCTTGATTCTAGCCTTCACGGCTTGGGTCGGCGTGGGGTTTGCCGCGCCCAAGGCGCCGCCGGCCGACGAAGCGATATTGAAAGCCAACGACGCTTTCCGCGCCGGCGATGCGGTGAGGTTGCAGCGGGCCTCGGCGCAGCTGGGCGGCCACGCGGGGATTCACGTACTTGCGCCCTACCTGGAATACTGGCGCCTGAAGCTGAGGCTGGACGACATGCCCGATGCCGAGGTGCGCGCCTTCCTGCAACAGCAGGCAGGCAGCTACCTTGCCGACCGCCTGCGCGCGGATTGGCTAAAGACGCTCGGCAAGCGCGGCGACTGGCAGAGCTTCGAGCGGGAACTGCCGCCGCTGGTGGTTGATGATCTCGAGACCCGCTGCTACGCCTGGCTCGCGCGCCTCGCGCGTTCCGACGACGGCGCCCTCGAGGAGGCAAAGCCGGTCTGGCTGGAGCCGCGCGAGCTGCCGGAAGGATGCCATTTGCTGGTGAACAGGATGATCGAGGCCGGGCGGATCAACGTGGACGACGTCTGGCGGCGCCTGCGCGTGCTGTTCGAGAGCGGGCAGCTTGTCGCCGCGCGCCGCGCCTTCGTGCACCTGCCTGCCGCCGAAAAATTCGACGAACGGCTTTTCAACCAGGCCGCCACCGCGCCGAAGAGGCTGCTGGTCAGCCCGCCGCAGTCGCTCGCGCCGCGCGCGACGCGGGAGATGGTCCTGTTCGCCGTGGTGCGCCTCGCGCGCACCGAGCCGGAGACGGCGGCGGAAATGTTGCGCGGCAAGCTTGCCGCGCGCCTGGCGGCGGAGGATGTGAGTTACGTCTGGGGCAGGGTCGCCTACGAAGGCGCGCGCCGCCTGATCCCGGAAGCCCACCGCTGGTATGCGCTTGCCGATGTCGCGACGCTGAACGACGAGCAACTGGCCTGGAAGGCGCGCGCCGCGCTGCGCGCGCCCGACTGGCAGGCGGTGCGCGATGCGATCGACCGCATGTCGCTCGCCGCCCGCCAGGATCCGGCCTGGACTTACTGGTACGGCAGGGCGCTCGGGGCGCAGGGCACCGCCGACGGCGCGCGCGCCTACTACCTTAGGATCTCCGCGCAGCCGAATTTCTACGGACTGCTGGCCTCCGAGGAGCTTGGAATCATTCCGGCGGTGCCAGAGCCGTTCAATGTCGCCAGCGATACTGATGTCGCGGCGGCAAGAGCAGTCCCGGGACTCGCGCGCGCACTGGAGCTCTACCGCCTCGACCTGCGCACCGAGGCGACGCGCGAATGGGTGTTCACCATCCGCAGCATGAACGACACGCAACTGCTGGCGGCGGCAGAGGTCGCCCGCAGCGAGGCGATTTTCGATCGCGCCATCAACACCGCTGACCGGACCGCGCACCTGCACAACTACAAGGTGCGCTATCTCGCGCCGTTCAAGGACGTGTTCAACGAGTTTTCGCGCAGCGCCGGGCTGGAGGAAGCATGGGTGCTCGGGCTGGTGCGCCAGGAAAGCCGCTTCATCGTGAAGGCGAAATCCACCGTCGGCGCGCAGGGACTGATGCAGCTCATGCCCGCCACCGCGAAATGGGTGGCCAAGCGCAACGGCATGCACCATTTTTCCCAGGCGCGCGTCGCCGAGGTGCCGATCAATGTCGCGCTTGGCACCAGCTACCTGAAAATGGTGCTGGATGAGCTCGGGCACGCGGTGCTGGCCTCGGCGGCCTACAACGCCGGCCCGGGCCGCGCGCGCCGCTGGCGCGACGTGCGGCCGCTGGAAGGCGCGATCTACGCCGAGACCATCCCGTTCAATGAAACGCGCGACTACGTCAAGAAAGTGATGTCGAACACGATGTACTACTCGCAGTTGATCGGCGGTAAGCTGGTTCCGTTGAAGGAACGCCTTGGCCAGATCCCGGCCAAAGCCGCCGCTGAAAGAGTCAACGAAGAGCTGCCTTGAAGGAATAACTGCGTGACGCACGCAAACATCCTCGTCGTCGGAGGCTCCGGATTCGTCGGCCGGCACCTGGTGGCGGCACTGGCCGCGCGCGGCGCGAAAGTCACGGTGCCCACGCGCAGCCGCGAGCGCGCCAAGCACCTGATCCTGCTGCCCACGGTGGATGTGGTGCAGGTCGAGCGGCTCGATGTGCGTGTGCTCTCGCAGCTGGCCGAGGGGCGCGATGCGGTGGTGAACCTGGTGGGAATTCTGCATGGCCCGGATTTCACGGCCACGCATGTCGAGCTCGCGCAGGCCGTCGTGAATGCCTGCCGCAGCGCGGGGGCGCATCACAAACCCCCACGCCTGCTGCACATGAGCGCGGTCGGTGCCGATCCCCAGGCGCCTTCCGAGTACCTGCGCTCCAAGGGAATCGGCGAGCGGGCGGCGCTCGCGGCGGACGACCTGGAAGTCACGGTGTTCCGGCCCTCGGTGATCTTCGGGCCCGAGGACCGGTTCCTGAACCTGTTCGCGCGCCTTGCGGCCTTGCTCCCGGTGCTCGCGCTCGGTTCTCCGGATGCGCGCTTCCAGCCGGTCTACGTGGGCGACGTGGTGCGCGCGTTCGTCGCGGCGCTGGATGATCGCGAAGCTGCCGGCAAGCGCTACGACCTGTGCGGACCGAAGGAATACACGCTGCGCCAGCTGGTCGAACTGGTCTGCGCCGTTACGGGGCGCCGCCGGCTGGTGATCGGTCTGCCGGATACGCTCTCTTATCTGCAGGCCCTGGTGTTCGAAAAACTTCCACTCCAGCTTCTGACCCGCGACAACTACTACTCGATGCGGGTGCCCAGCGTCTGTGATTGCGCATTCCCCTTCGGCATCCATCCCGTGCTGCTCGAGGCAGTGGCGCCGTCGTGGCTGGCGCCCACCGGCCCGCGCGAACGTTATCCGCGACTGCGCTGGAAGGCGAAGCGCTAGGCGAATTGATACGCCGCGCGCGCGGCATCCACCGCCGCACCTCGCGGCAGTTTGAAGCCTTCCCCGACGAGCACCGCCTCAAGCGCGGCGAGCGTCTCAAGTACAGGTTCCGGGCGCGCGTTGTAGCCCATG
>JANNXB010000069.1:0-2824 GCA_031409355.1 Betaproteobacteria bacterium
GGGACGCGCCAGAAGCTTGTCGACGGCGGCTTCGACGTCGTCACCAGCTCGCCCGAGGAATTCCTCAAATTCGTGCAGAACGAATCCGACAAGCTCGGCAAGCTGATCCGCGACAACGGGATCAAGGTCGAGTAACGGACGAAGCTTGCAGATGTCATCTGAAAAAGTATGGGTGACACTTTGTCAACTATAAAGTCAACCAATACACGTTCGGTGGCACGATGGCGGGATCACCGGAACAAGCTTCTGCATGACTGCTTGCGATTCGAAGCGCACGTTCATCGCGTAGACCCTTTGGCCCGTCTATGAAGCGGCGCGACGCATTCCTCGGAATTGCCGCCCTTTGCGTAGCACTCGGAGGGCGTAATTCGTTCGCACAAGGAATGCAGGCGAAACGCCGGATCGCGTTCCTTGGCGTCACGCCGGGAGATGCCCCCGCCACGCTCACGATGCTTGCAGCGTTCCGCGAAGGACTGGTGGGCGAGGGTCTGCTTGAAAAGCGGGACTTCGCGATCGACTACTCGCCCGAGTCGCGCATCGACCAGGTGCCCACCAAGGTTGCCGAGGTTCTAAAAGGCAGCCCCGCACTACTCGTCGCGGTCACAACGCCGGTCGCGCTTGCGGCAGCGAAGGCGACGCGCCAGGTTCCCATCGTTTTCGGCACGGTGAGCGACCCGGTCGGCAGCGGCTTGGTCGCAAGCCTGGCGCGACCTGGGGGCAATATCACGGGAGTAAGCAACATGCTTCCCGCGCTGAGTGGAAAACTCCTTGAACTCGTGCGAGAGCTCATCCCAGGCACCTCGCGCGTCGACGTGCTTTGGAATCCGGACAATCCGGCGAAAGCGATCGAAGCCGAGGAACTGCGCACGGCGGCCCGAAAACTCAGCGTCGCGCTGAAAGAGTTTCCGGCGCGCACGTTGGCAGATATCGAGAACGCCCTGGCTCGTGGAGTAAAGGAAAGACCGACTGTCTTGGTCATTCTCGGCGAGACAGTCACTTACACGTACCGCAAACGAATCGCCGAGCTTGCACTGGCAGGCCGCATAGCGGTCGTCTCGAACATCTCGACACACACGGAAGCGGGCGGAGTGATGTCCTACCAACCGGAGTACAGAGCGCTCTATCGTCGCGTTGGTGCCCTCGCCGGGAAGATCCTTAAGGGCGCGAAGCCGGCGGACCTCCCGGTCGAGCTGCCAGCCAAATTCGAACTCCTCGTCAACAAGGGGGCCGCCAGAGCGCTGGCAATTTCGATCCCGCCGTCCATACTCTTGCGCGCGGACCGGGTGATCGAGTGACTGATGGGTCTTGGCCGATTGCAGCCTCGCGCGGCGGAGAAGTTCATGCGCGTGTGCCACCGAACATCGGCTTGCAGGGTGACGCGCCGCGAGCGGCACGCGCCTGATGCCGGACGTTAAGTCTCTTGTTGCGTGATGCGCAACACGGTATAATCTTGAATGATCCTGTCGTTCCGACACAAGGGGCTGCGAAAGTTCTTTGAGTCTGGAAGTGCGGCGGGCGTTCAACCCCATCATGCGAAGCGGCTTCGAATGCTGTTTGCGGCCTTGGACACGGCGAAGTCCATTGGGGACATGGACATTCCAGGGTTTCGGCTGCACCCTTTGAAGGGGGAAGAACGGGGTCGTTGGTCGGTGTGGGTAAATGGCAACTGGCGCATGACTTTTGAATTCAAGGACGGACATGCCTACGTCCTGGACTATGAGGACTATCACTGATGGCCATGCACAATCCGCCCCATCCGGGTGAGTTCATTACCGAGGTGTATCTCGAGCCTAACAATCTGAGCGGCCGCGAGCTCGCCGCAAAGCTGGGGGTGGCCGCCTCGACCCTGAATCGCATTCTCACTGGCGCCAGCGGCATCAGCCCCGAGATGGCGCTGCGGCTTTCCAAGGCGCTGGGCCGCTCGCCCGAGAGCTGGCTTGCGATGCAGTACAACTACGATCTTTGGCAGGCGAAGCAGCACGTGAATCTCGGTAATGTCGGCAGAGTCAAACTCACGGCGGCCTAACCGGCGCTTGCAGGCGACGCTCTCGCGCTGCGCGCTGGTGAGAATCTCCTCCATTGCATTGGCGGCATTCGCGTTGGCCATGCCGGGCGTGGCGACGGCGGACGAGCGACCGCAACTCGCGGGCGTGTCGAGCGTCCGGGTGGCGAACTATGGAACGCCTTCCACGGTGATCCAGGACCGGGAGCGGTTGAATGCCATCGTGGCTGAGCTGCGGCAGTTGCGGACCAGGGCCTGGCGCCGCGGCGATACCAAGCTGTCCTGTTACACGACGCTGGTGCTGCTCAAGGGGGACCGAACGATGACGCTGTTCCGCATCAGCCCGGAAGCCGTTGTCGAACGTCCTTCGGGGAAGGGCCAGTCAGTCCACAGCCTCGCCGTCGGCCCGGGCGACATGCCAACGATCGGACCGCTGCTGGCGGGAATCACGCCGCCGAAGGATTGCAACTGAGGCGGCTTCCGGGCTACTTGTCGAAGCGGTAAGGCCCGCCTTTTTCGAGGGCTTTCTTGTAGGCGGGGCGGGCGTGCAGGCGCTTCACCCAGGCGTCGAGATTCGGGAACGCGGCGCGCTTGCCGTAGGTCTCGGCGATCTCGCCGATGAAGCTCATCTGAATGTCGGCGCCGGAAAAATCCTTGCCCAGCAGAAACTCGCGGCCCTTTAGGTGCCCGTCGAGATAGCCAAGGTGGTTGGCGATTTCGCTCTCGATGCGCGGCTGCAGCGGCGCGCCCCCTTCGCCGAGGCGCGAGACGTAGAGGTTTAGCATCAGCGGCAGCATCGCGGAGCCTTCCGCGTAGTGCATC
>JANNXB010000070.1:0-6980 GCA_031409355.1 Betaproteobacteria bacterium
ATAGGCGATTTCGCGCACGTCGGCGTAGCGCGAGGGGAAGTACGCGCCGTCCTCGAACCGGTCGCTGTACGCGACCGGGCAGCGCTGCCTCAGGTCATCCCAGATCGGGAACGGGTCCTTGTTCCACACCGGATCGGTGTGGTCGAAATCGGTCGCCCAGTCCTTCACCGGCGGTTTCGCGCTCATCGCTCCCCTCCCCTGATTATTCCTGCGACAGCCGGATGGCGTGCTCGGGGCAATTGGCCATCGCGAGCTTCGCCTTGGCCTCGAGCGCCGGCGCGACGCTGCCGTCGCCTTTGACGCGCGCGTTGCCCATGTCGTCGGCCTCGAACAGCTCCGGCGCGACCGCGCAGCAGCGATTGTGGCCCTGGCAGCGCTCGCTCTCGATGCGAACGCGCAACACCTTCGATATACCCATTGCCCTCTCCCTATGGACTTTGTAATGTATGAATAGCCTCGCTTGCGGTCAATTCCTTTTTGCCTTTGCTTGCAATACTGAAAGGACTACCCATGAAAAGCTACGACGTGACGGAATGGGGCAAGCCGCTCCAACTGCGGATTCAGGACACGCCCAAGCCCAGCGGCAAACAGGTGCTGATTCGCCTGACGCATTGCGGCGTCTGCCATTCCGACGTTCACGTACGCGATGGCTATTTCGACATGGGCGGAGGCAGAAAACTCAGCCTTGGCGACCGGGGGCTCAAGCTGCCCGTCACGCTCGGCCACGAACCGCTGGGTGTGCTGGTGGCAACCGGCGAGTCCGTCACCGGCGTCAGGATCGGGGGCAGCTACCTGGTCAACCCCTGGATTGGCTGCGGCAAGTGCCGCATGTGCGCCGCGAACAACGATAACCTGTGCGCGAACATGGCCGCGCTCGGCATCGGGGCGCCTGGCGGCTTCGCCACGCACCTCATGGTTCCCGACGCCCGATATCTGGTCGACGCGGCCGGCCTGGATGCGGCGCGCGCGGCGCCGCTTGCGTGCTCCGGCGTGACGACCTACTGCGCGGTGAAAAAGCTGCAGCCGATCGATCCCGACGAATGGGTAGCGGTGCTCGGCTGCGGCGGCCTCGGCCTGATGGCCCTTGCCGTGCTCCATGGCCTCGGCCACCGCAAGGTGATCGCCTGCGACATCGACGATGCGAAGCTCACGGCGGCCCGCGAGCGTGGGGCGGCGCAAACCTGCAACCTGAAGTCCGAAGGCGTAAAGCGTCTCCTGGAAATTGCGCCGGGCGGCGTGTACGGCATGCTCGATTTCGTCGGCATGCCGCAGACGGTGGCGCTGGCGATCCCGGGCATGCGCAAAGGCGGACGTTTTGTCCTCTGCGGACTGATCGGCGGCGAAGCAAGCCTGCCGATCCCGGTGTTCGGCATGCGCGAGATCGCGATCCTCGGTTCGGCGGTCGGCACCACGCGCGACATCGCCGAACTCGTGGACCTGGTACGCGCCGGAAAAATTGCCCTGCCGGAAGTGGAGCGCCGGCCGCTGGCGGCCGCCGAAAGCGCGCTCGCCGACCTCGTTGCGGGCAAGGTCACCGGCCGTGTCGTGCTCGAAACCGGCGACGAAAGCTGAGCCGCGAATGGAATCAGATGGCGCCACAGTGCGTGCCGCGCTCGAGTCCGCTCACGCGCGCCAGCGCCGGGCCTATTTTGCGCAACCGGTGCCCGACCTCGAGGAACGACGCCGGCACCTTCGTACGCTGCAGCGGTTCGTTCGCGAGCACCAGCGGGACCTGTGCGATGCCATCAGCGCCGATTACGGCCATCGCTCAAGCCACGAGACGCTGCTGGCCGAGGTTTTCCCGGTGGTCAGCGGCATCGACTACGCCTTGCGGCACCTGCGCCGATGGATGAAGCCACAGCGCCGCCACATCGACCGGCTGGCCTTCGGCCTGGCCAGCAATCGCGTGATTCCGCAGCCGCTCGGGGTCGTCGGCGTGATCGTACCGTGGAACTTTCCCCTCAACCTGAGCTTCGTGCCGCTCACCTTCATCCTGGCCGCGGGCAACCGTGCGATGGTGAAACTGAGCGAGAACTCGCGCCACCTGGCGCGCCTCTTGATCGACCGTATTCCCGCTTACTTTCCACCGGAAAAGCTGCAGTTCTTCGACGAAACGGGAGACGTGGGGATCGAGTTCTCGAAACTTCCGTTCGACCACCTGCTGTTCACCGGTTCCGGCCAGACCGGACGCGCGGTAATGGCTGCCGCAGCGCAGAACCTTTGTCCCGTGACGCTGGAACTCGGCGGCCGGTCGCCGGCCATCGTCTGCGACGACTATCCGCTGCGCGCGGCGGCCGAGCGGATCCTGTTCGTGAAATTCCTGAACGCCGGCCAGATCTGCACCACGGTGGATCATGCCTGGCTGCCGCAGCAGAGCATCGCCGATTTCGTCGAACTTGCGAAGCAGATCGTGCCGGCGCGCTATCCGCGGCTGGACTCGCCGGATTACACCTCGATCATCGACGAACGCGCGTTCGTGCGCCTGCAGCACGCCCTGGAAGATGCCCGCGCACGCGGCGCTACCTTGATACCGCTGCTGCCCGGACCCGCGTCCGACAACGGGTCGCGCAAGATCGCGCCCCACATCGTGCTCGATGCGCCCGCCGATTGCATCCTGATGCAGCGCGAGATATTCGGCCCGATACTGCCGCTGGTCGGCTACCGGTCGCTCGAAGAGGTGATCGCACGGGTCAACGCGGGCCCGCGGCCGCTCGCGATTTACCCGTTCACCCACGACCGCAGAACGGTGCAGATGCTGCTAGATCGCGTGATGTCGGGCGGCGTTTCGGTAAACGATGCGTTGTTTCATGTCGGGCAGGACGACCTGCCGTTCGGCGGTGTCGGCGAATCCGGCATGGGCCACTACCACGGCCGCGAAGGCTTCGAAACGTTCTCGAAGCTGCGGCCGGTGTTCTACCAGTCGCGCTTTTCCGGCATGAAGTTTCTCGCCCCGCCTTACGGCAGGCTTGCCGACCGCGTGCTCGACTTTCTCATCAAGTGAGCGCCGGCATGGAATTCGACTATGTCATTGCCGGCGGCGGATCCGCCGGCTGCGCGCTCGCGGCGCGGCTCTCGGAGGACCCTGCGGCCAGCGTGTGCCTCATCGAAGCCGGCGGCAACGGGCGCTCCGTGCTCATCGACACGCCGCTCATGGTGGCGGTGACCGTGCCAAGGGCGATCCACAACTGGGCGTTCCAGACCGCGCCGCAGCCCGGCCTGGCCGGGCGCCGCGGCTACCAGCCGCGCGGCAAGGCGCTCGGCGGCTCGAGCGCCATCAATGCCATGGTCTACATGCGCGGCCATCCGCGCGACTATGACGACTGGGCCTTGGCCGGCAACGCCGGCTGGAGCTGGAACGACGTGCTGCCGTGGTTCAAGCGCGGCGAGCACAACGAGCGAGGCGCAGACGCGTTTCACGGCACCGGTGGCCCGCTGAACGTGGCGGAGCTGCGCTCCCCCCACCCCGCGTCGCTTGCCTTCGTCGAGGCCGGCGTCCAGGCCGGCCACGCGCGCAACCTGGATTTCAATGGTGCGGCCCAGGACGGCATCGGCCTGTACCAGGTGACGCAGAAGAACGGCCGGCGCTGGAGCGCGGCACGCGCCTATCTCGAACCCGCGGCGGGGCGCGGCAACCTCGTCGTGCGCACCGACGCGCGCGTGCTGCGCCTGACCTTCGACGGCAAGACCTGCACTGGCGTGGAAACGTCCATCGGTACGTTGCGAGCGAAGCGCGAAACCATCCTTTCCTCCGGCGCGTTCGGTTCGCCGCAGCTCCTGCTGCTTTCTGGGGTCGGCCCGGCGGCGGAGCTGGCCCGGCACGGCATCGCACTGCGCCACGAACTGCCCGGCGTGGGGATGAACCTGCAGGACCATCCGGATTACGTCGCGGGCTATTCCTCGCAGGCGGCGGGCCTGCTGGGACTGACGCCGCGCGGATTGTTCAACATGGCCTCCGGAATTTTGCAGTTCCGGCGCGACGGCAGCGGCATCCTGTCCTCGAACATCGCCGAATCGGGCGGCTTTCTGCACTCCGAACCCGGCCTCGAGCGGCCGGACATCCAGCTGCATTTCACCATCGGCCTGGTCGCCGACCACGGGCGCGACCGCACGCCGCGCTACGGCTTCAGCTGCCACGCCTGCGTGCTGCGGCCGAAAAGCAGGGGCCGCGTCGGCCTGACGTCGGCGGATCCGCTCGCGCCGCCGCACATCGACCCGGCATTCCTTCAGGACGACGACGATGCGAAGCGCCTGATGCGTGGCGTGAAGATGACACTGGACATCCTGCGCCAGCCCGCGCTGACGCCGTTCCGCGGCACCAACGTGTTCGGCGAGGAAAGCGCTTCCGACGCGGCGCTCATGGCCCTCATCCGGCAACGCGCCGACACCGTCTATCACCCGGTCGGCACCTGCCGCATGGGCGTGGACGACATGGCCGTCGTCGATCCGCAGCTTCGCGTGCGCGGGCTCCAGCGCCTGCGCGTCGCGGACGCATCGATCATGCCCACGCTGATCGGCGGCAATACCAACGCACCCACGATCATGATTGGCGAGAAAGCCGCCGCCCTGATCGCCCTAGAGCAGTAAACGGAGGAGTTCGCATGACGCGCTTGATGCAGGACAAGGTCGTACTGGTCACCGGCGGCGGTTCCGGATTCGGTCGCGCGACGGCGACGGGACTCGCGGCGCAAGGCGCGCGCATCGTCATCGGCGACCTGAACCTGGAAAGCGCGGAGGAGACCGCGCGCCTTGCGCGATCGTCCGGCGCCGAGGTCAAGGCGCTGGCGCTGGACGTTACGCAGGAGAATTCCGTGCACGCCTTTACCGAAGAAGCGCTGAAGGCGTTCGGCCGGATCGACGGCGCGTTCAACAATGCCGGCATCCTCGGCCCGGTGAAGGAACTGGCCGAAGTGTCGCTGGAGGACTACGAGCGTGTGATGGCGGTGAACGTGCGCGGCGTCTGGCTGTGCCTGCAGGCGCAGATCCGCGTCATGCTGCGCCAAACGCCGCCGCAAGGCGGCCATTCGATTGTCAACATGGCGTCCGTCGCCGGCTTGACCGCCAGCCCGATGCTGCCCGCCTATTCCGCCTCGAAGCACGCGGTGGTGGGATTGACGCGCTCCGCCGCGCGCAGCTACGGCAGGCGCGGCATCCGCGTCAACTGCGTCTGCCCCGGCCCGGTTGAGACGCCGCTCGCGGAGCCCCTGTTTGAAGCCAGCGGCATGCGCGAGCTGATGCTCGCGCGGCAGTCCATCGGGCGCTTCGGCACGCCCGACGAGGTTGCGGCGCTGGTGCTGTGGCTGCTCTCGCCCGCCGCGTCGCTCGTTACCGGCACGCCAGTGCGCGTGGATGCCGGAGCGCTCGCCTAGCGCAGCGAGAAATCGACTACCTGCCGGCCGGTCACGCGCGCCGCGAGCAGATCGTCGAATGCGGTTTCCAGGTCCTCAAACCGAATACGACGCGCGATCCTGTCGAGGTGCCGCGGTTTCAAATCGGTGGCAAGCCGCCCCCAGAGGCGATGCATCGTCGCGTATGGGTTGTTGACGTTCACGCCCAGCAGCCGCACCCCGCGCAGGATGAACGGCAGCACGTTGCCGGCGAATTCCGCGCCGCCCGCGTTGCCGAACGAGGCAATCAGACCGTTCTTTTGCATGCTGCGCGTGAGCCAGGACATCTGCGCCCCGCCCACCGAATCCACCGCACCCGCCCACAGCGGACTCTCCAGCGGACGGCCGGAATCCTTGATGTCGTTCCTGCCGATGACTTCCCGCGCGCCCAGGCCTTTCAGATAATCCGCCTGCTCCGCCTTGCCGCTCATGGCCACCACCTGATAGCCACGCTGCGCGAGGATGTCGATGGCGATGCTGGCAACACCGCCGGTCGCGCCGTTCACCAGCACCTTGCCGTTGGCGGGCGCCAGGCCGTTCAGTTCCATCAGGTCGATCGCCAGCGCCGCCGTATGTCCCGCCACGCCCAACGCGCTCGCCTCGAACAGCGTCAGGCCCTTCGGCAACGGAATCACCCAGTCGGCCGGGAACCGCCCGTACTCCGCATACCCGCCATCATGCTCCGCGCCCAGGCCGAAGCTGTGCACGATGACTTCGTCGCCAGCCTTGAAGCGCGCGTCCGCGGATTCCTCGACGGTACCCGCGAGATCGATCCCCGCGACGAGCGGGAATTTCATTGCGATCTTCGCCTTGCCGCGCGCCGTGAGCGCGTCCTTGTAATTGACGCTGGCGTAGGCAATGCGCACCACGACATCGCCTGCGTCCAGCTGTTCGCGCGGCATGGTGTCGAAGCGGCCGGTGCCGAACCTGCCCTCGGCATGGACGCGGTAAGCCCGAAATGCGCTCACGCCGCATCCCACGGATTGACGATCTCAAGACCAGAGACGCCGGCAAAATCGGCCACGTTGCGCGTGGCAAGACCGTAACCGCGGCTGCAGGCGATCGCGGCGATCTGCGCGTCTTCCGTGGCGATTCTCTTGCCCGCCTTCTGGCGGACCGCCACGATCCGCGCGTAGTGCGGCGCGGCCTGCGCATCGAATGGCAGGCAGCGATTGGCGAAATGCTGCGCGAACAGCGCCGCGACTTTCGTCTCAAGCATCTCCCGGCGCCTGCCGGCGGGCAGCAGCGCCACGCCCAGCAGCATTTCCGCCTGCGTCACGCTACTGACATAGACCGGGCGCCGGCCCTGCGCATCCAGCCAGTCCAGAACCTGCGGCGCGGGCGCCGGCCGCATGGTCTCGGAGAGCACATTGGTATCGAGCAACATCACTTCGCTTTCCCCCTGGGGGACGCAAACTGCGGTGCCGCGCGCGCCGGGCGCCGCGCGGGAATATCAAGTTCGCCGACGCCGGCAAAATGCTGGCGCAACCTGCTGCCCAGCGGCATTTCCGTATGCGCGCCCTGCAGCGCCTGCGCGAGGATGCGGCGCGCTTCCTCCTCCATTGACCGGCCGTGCCGTGCGGCCTGCACCCGCAG